>NZ_JBWKWY010000022.1:0-89794 GCF_059422465.1 Pseudomonas sp. GW821-FHT01D09 | reverse complement strand
GGCGGTGTGTCAGTCACCGGATGTGTTTACTGACACACCGCCATCGCGAGCAAGCCCGCTCCCACATTTAGGGCCGGTTTCACAGTAGACCTGCGTGGTCTTTGGGAGCTTTACCATGTTGAACACCGTGCTTCCCATCCTGCTGTTCGCCGCCCTGGGCCTGGCCGTCCTCGGCGCTGTGCGCCGGATGAACATGTGGCGCCGTGGCCGTGCCGCCAAGGTCGACCTGCTGGGCGGCCTGCTGGCCATGCCCAAGCGCTATAGGGTCGACCTGCACCACGTGGTCGCCCGCGACAAATACATCGCCAACACCCACGTCGCCACGGCCCTGGGCTTTGTGTTGTCGGCGTTGCTGGCGCTCCTGGTCCACGGCTTTGGCCTGCATAACCGCATCCTCGGCTACGCCTTGTTGCTGGCCTCGGTGCTGATGTTTGTGGGTGCCATCTTCGTCTATCTGCGCCGGCGCAACCCGCCGTCGCGGCTGTCCAAAGGTCCATGGATGCGCCTGCCGAAAAGCCTGATGGCGTTCTCGGTGAGCTTCTTCCTGGTGACGTTGCCGGTGGCCGGGCTCCTGCCTGCCGACTTCGGTGGCTGGCTGTTGGCCGCGCTGCTGGGGGTGGGCGTGCTGTGGGGTGTGTCGGAAATGTTCTTCGGCATGACCTGGGGCGGGCCAATGAAACATGCGTTTGCCGGTGCCCTGCACCTGGCCTGGCACCGCCGCGCCGAGCGCTTTGGCGGTGGCCGTTCCACCGGTCTGAAGCCACTGGACCTGAGCGACAAACGCGCGCCCCTGGGCGTGGAAAAACCCACGGATTTCACCTGGAACCAACTGCTGGGCTTCGACGCCTGCGTGCAGTGCGGCAAGTGCGAAGCCGCGTGCCCGGCGTTCGCTGCCGGCCAGCCACTGAACCCGAAAAAGCTGATCCAGGACATGGTGGTCGGCCTGACCGGTGGCACCGATGCCAAGTTCGCCGGCAGCCCTTACCCGGGCAAGGCCATCGGCGAGCACCGCGGCAACCCGCACCAACCGATCGTCAATGGCCTGGTGGACGCCGAGACCTTGTGGTCGTGCACCACCTGCCGCGCCTGTGTCGAAGAATGCCCGATGATGATCGAGCACGTAGACGCCATCGTCGATATGCGCCGCCACCTGACCCTGGAAAAAGGCGCGACCCCGAACAAGGGCGCCGAAGTCCTGGAGAACCTGATCGCCACCGACAACCCCGGCGGGTTTGCCCCGGGTGGGCGGATGAACTGGGCGGCGGATTTGAACCTGCCGTTGCTCGGCGACAAGAAGACAACTGACGTGCTGTTCTGGGTCGGCGACGGCGCCTTCGACATGCGTAACCAGCGCACCCTGCGCGCCTTCGTCAAAGTGCTGAAGGCGGCCAAGGTCGACTTCGCCGTACTGGGCCTGGAGGAGCGTGACAGCGGCGACGTGGCCCGGCGTCTGGGCGATGAGGCAACGTTCCAGCTGCTGGCCGCGCGCAATATCCAGACCCTGGCCAAGTACCGCTTCCAGCGCATCGTCACCTGCGACCCCCACAGTTTCCATGTGCTGAAAAACGAATACGGCGCCTTCGACGGCCACTACCAGGTGCAGCACCACAGCACCTACATGGCCGAACTGATCGACGCAGGCCTGCTGAACCTGGGCCAGCACAAAGGCAACAGCGTGACCTATCACGACCCGTGCTACCTGGGCCGCTATAACGGCGAGTATGAGGCACCGCGCCAAGTGCTGCGGGCGCTGGGGATCGAGGTCAAGGAGATGCAGCGTTCGGGTTTCCGTTCCCGTTGCTGCGGTGGCGGGGGCGGCGCGCCGATCACCGATATTCCCGGCAAGCAGCGCATCCCCGATATGCGCATGGACGACATCCGCGAGACCGGCGCCGAGCTGGTGGCCGTGGGTTGTCCACAGTGCACGGCGATGCTCGAAGGGGTGGTCGAGCCCCGCCCACTGATCAAGGACATTGCCGAGCTGGTGGCGGATGCCTTGCTCGAAGAGGCGGCACCGGTCAAGAACACACGCGTACCCGCGGAGGTTCACTGATGAGCGATATTATCCGCCGCGACCCACGGGCCGAATGGATTGCCCGCAACCGCTTGCACCCGCTGCATGCGGCGATGCAACCGGAGCAGCACAGCTGGATGGGGCCTAACGGCATCCTCCGTAAAAATGTGCATGGCATCGGTTTTGTCGGCCCCAACGGCATCAAGCGTATCGACCGCAGCGGCGCCCAGCAGGGCGGCGCGAGCAAACGTACAGCCGCGGTGCAAGTGCAGTTGCCGCTGCACCAGGTGCCTGCCCCGGCGTTCTACATCAACGTGGTGCCGGACATGGTCGGCGGCCGCCTGAGCAGCCACGACCGCGACTTGCTGGGCCTGGCCCGGCAACTGGCCGGCAGCGACGGCGCGGTGCTGGCGGTGGTATTTGGCGAGCATAAGGAGAGTGCCTTCGACACGGCCGGCGTGGACCGCCTGCTGGTGCTGGAGGGCAACGAATTCGACGGTTATTCACCGGAGCAGCGGGTGCAAGGCCTGCGGGCTGTGGATAACCAGTTCCGCCCGCGCCATTGGCTGCTGCCCGACAGCCGCAGCGGCGGTGGCGAACTGGGGCGACGCTTTGCCGCCAGCCTCAAGGAACGCCCGGCGACCCGGGTGTGGCAGATCAAGGGCCATGAGTGCATCGGCCGTGCCGGTGCGGGCCAGCAAGACCTGGCGCGAGCGCTGCCACGGCTGATCCTCGCGGCGGTGGAGTGTGCCGATCCGGTCAGCGAGACGCGCCATGCCGTGTTGCCGGTGGAGTTATCCACAACCCTGGCGCGCAGTTTGCCGCGTATCGAGGATTTGGGCGCGGTGGCGGTGGATCCCGGTGCGATCCCCATGGCCGAGGCCGAGTTTATTTTCTCCGGCGGCAATGGGGTCAAGGACTGGGACCTGTTCCACCAGACCGCCGCCGCCCTGGGCGCCACCGAAGGTGCGTCGCGGGTGGCGGTGGATGATGGCTTTATGGCCCGTGATCGCCAGGTCGGCGCCAGTGGTATCTGGGTCACTGCGCGGGTGTACGTGGCAGTGGGGATTTCCGGGGCGATCCAGCACCTGCAAGGCATCGGCGCCTGCGACAAGGTGGTGGCGATCAACCTCGATCCGGGTTGCGACATGATCAAGCGCGCTGACTTGTCGGTGATCGGCGACAGCGGTGACATTCTCCGGGCCTTGATCGCGGCGGTCCAGGCCCACCGCAACGGCGCCAAGCGCGATGCGGCTTAAACAAAGGATATGGCCATGACCACCCATGTAATCAGCCTGGTCTCCATAGGCGCCCACCCGACCTCCGGCCGGCCACGCCGCGCCGAACAGGATGCCCGCGCCGTCGAGCTGGGGTTGCAACTGGCTGGGGATAACCTGCAAGTGCTGCATGCCGGCGATATCGCCGAGCCGACCCTGCGCGCCTACCTGGGCATGGGGCTGGCGCAGTTACACGTGTTGGAACAACCGGCCGGCGCCGATGCCCTGCCAGTGCTCGGCGACTACCTGCGGGACGCTGGCGCCCAGGTGGTGCTCACCGGCAGCCAGGCCGAAACCGGCGAGGGCTCGGGCATGTTGCCGTTCCTGCTGGCCGAGCAGTTGGGCTGGCCGCTGATTGTCGGCCTGGCCCAGGTGGAGTCCATCGACAGCGGCGTAGCCCAGGTACTGCAAGCCCTGCCACGCGGCCAGCGGCGGCGCCTGAAGGTACGCCTGCCGTTTCTGGCCACGGTGGATAACGCCGGGCCCAAGCCACGGCAAAGCGCCTACGGCCCGGCCCAGCGTGGCGTGTTGCAGGAGCACGAGGTGCAGGTGGTGGACGATGAGTTATTCACAGGCGCCGTGCTGCAACCGGCCAAGCCTCGGCCCAAGCGGCTCAAGGTGATCAAGGCCAAGAGCGGCGCCGACCGCATGAAAGCTGCCACGGCCAAGGCCAGCGGCGGCGGGGGGCAGGTGCTCAAGGGGGTGAGCCCTGAGGCGGGGGCCGAGGCGATTCTCAAGCTGTTGGTCGAAGAGGGCGTGGTGCGCTGACCCTGTAGGAGCTGGCTTGCCTGCGATGCAGGCACCGCGGTTTTTCAGTTACACCCAGGTGATGCCATGCAGGCAAGCCAGCTCCCACAGGGTTTGCGGTGTTACCCACAATCCCTGTTAACCCAGCTGTGGATAACCTGTTCGCGGCTGTCCACACCCCATGTAAATCGTGCCCTGTAGCCCTCTGTACGAAAAACAACCAACCTAAGCGACGGTTTTTACTGGGCTTTTTCTGTGGATAAGGAAAAAGCCCGGGCCAGAGTTGCCCCCAAAGTCTGTTGGTGCTTCTGTGGATAAGATGTTCGCTACCCGCTACAGGCCATGTGGATAGAGGCTTGTAGTGAATTGGTTGAAATATGATCAATGTCGCCATTTCAATCGCTTTACGCGCGTAAAGCCTCGATTTTGCTCGGTTGCAGACGGTTTTCCACAGAACGGCCAAAGTTGCCCCCAAAGTCTGTTGGCGTTTCTGTGGATAAGGTGTTTGCGATCCTCTGGAGGCCATATAGAACGTGGTTTTCAAGCTAATGATTAAAAATTGATCAATGTTGGATAAAACCCGGTGCTTTGAATAAGTCACGGATTTTCTTGGTTTTATTTCGAGGGTAAAGGGGAGTTGCGCACAATTACTGTGGGTGGCTTTGTGGATAAGTTGTTGGGGGATGGCTGGAGGGCAGGACAGTAGTGGGCTGGAGCAGTGATGATCAATTTATGAACAGATAAAGAACCGATGTGGGAGCGGGGTTGCTCGCGATTACGGTGGGTCAGCCAACAAATCTGTGACTGATACACCGCAATCGCGGGCAAGCCCACTCCCACACAAGCCCCACAGTTTGATCTCTGTTGTGTCCGTTATTCGTGTGCGGCGACACCTTTAAGGTACGGCGCTGGCGCCGCTCCCAGGTTGTTGAGCATGCGCTCGCTGTACCAGTCCACAAAATTCACCACGCCAAATTCATAGGTCTTGGAGTAGGGCCCGGGCTGGTAAGCGGTGGAGTTGATCCCGCGCTGGTTCTCTTCGGCCAGGCGCCGGTCCTGGTCGTTGGTGGCGTCCCACACCTGGCGCATGCGCTCGACGTCGTAGTCCACACCTTCCACGGCGTCCTTGTGCACCAGCCACTTGGTGGTGACCATGGTTTCCTGGGCGCTGATCGGCCACACGGTGAAGACGATGATGTGATCGCCCATGCAGTGGTTCCACGAGTGCGGCAGGTGCAGGATGCGCATCGAACCCAAGTCGGGGTTCTGGATGCGGCCCATCAGTTTCTTGCAGCCCTGCTTGCCGTCCAGGGTCATGGACACGGTGCCCTTGAGCAGCGGCATGCGCACGATGCGGTTGCGCAGGCCGAAGCTGGCGTGGGCGTAGGGGATCTTCTCGGCGTCCCAGGCGGCGGCGGACGCGGCCACATGGTCCTTGAAGGCCTGGTCGGCCCGTGGGTCGGTGACGTCGTCCCATTCCAGCAGGGTTTTCAGCAACTCAGGGTGCGAGGCGTTGCAGTGGTAGCACTCGCGGTTGTTTTCCAGCACCAGTTTCCAGTTGGCTTTTTCAAACAAGGTGGTCTGGATCGCCACCTTGGTGTTTTCCATGTCATAGGGTTCCATGTAGTGGTTGAGCGTCGACAAAAAGTCATCAATGGCCGGCGGGTTCTCGGCCAGGCTGATGAAGATGTAGCCGCCGGCGGTCTTTACGTTCACCGGTTTTAGGCCGTACTGCTTCATGTCGAAGTCGGCGCCCATCTCGGTGCCGGCGAACAGCAGGCGCCCGTCCAGTTCGTAGGTCCACTGGTGGTAATGGCACACCAGCTTGGCGACCTTGCCCTTGTCACTGGTGCACAAGCGCGAGCCGCGGTGGCGGCAGACGTTGTGGAAGGCATGCACCACGCCTTCGGCGCCACGGATCACGATGATCGGGTTCTTGCCGATCTGCAGGGTCAGGTAGTTGCCCTTGCTGGGGATTTCGCAGGTCATGCCGGCGATCAACCATTCCTTCTGGAAGATCTCCTGCATATCGATATCGAACAGCCGCTGGTCCGAGTAAAACGGCTGGGGCAGCGAAAAAGTGCGCTCGCGCTCTTGCAGCATTTGCGCGGTGGCCTTGCGTGCGGGTTCCAGCGGATCGCCCAAGCTCAAGGTTGCGGTGACGTCCATCGTGTGTGTCCTCAAGGCCATTCTGTGTGGCCGCGATAAGTGGCTGATCAGGTTTGCAGCAAGGCGTAAAGAAAGCGTCGTTGTTGGCTGCGAGTGTGGGCCCGGCGATGCCCGCAACCTTATCCATTAACGACATGGCCCACTCTGTTCCCGACGCGCAACCCCAGTGGCATGGGGGCTGGTCGCGATAAGTATGCGAATGTCGCAGATAGGTAAATGGCAGGTTGCGGCCTTACGCAGAATCGCCAGCATCAAGCCGAACTACGGCCGTGGAGAACAGCATGTCCAACAGCTTCCTGAATCCTGTCACCACCCAGACCTGGGCCAATGGTCGGCACATTGTCCGTTGCGTCAAAGTCATCCAGGAAACCTGGGATGTGCGCACCTTCTGCTTTATGGCCGACCAGCCGATCCTGTTCTTTTTCAAGCCGGGGCAGTTCGTCACCCTGGAACTGGAGATCGACGGCCAACCGATCATGCGTTCATACACTATTTCCAGCTCGCCGTCGGTGCCCTACAGCTTCTCGGTGACCATCAAGCGCGTGCCGGGCGGTAAGGTTTCCAACTGGCTGCACGACACCCTGCATGAAGGCCAGGAGCTGGCGGTGCACGGGCCGGTCGGGCTGTTCAATGCCATCGACTTCCCAAGCCCGAAGGTGCTGTACCTCAGCGGCGGTGTCGGCATCACCCCGGTGATGTCCATGGCGCGCTGGTTCTACGACACCAACGCCAACGTTGACATGACGTTTATCCACAGCGCCCGTTCGCCCAAAGACATCATCTACCACCGCGAGCTGGAGCATATGGCGTCGCGGATCGATAACTTCAGCTTGCATCTGATCTGCGAGAAGCACGGCCTGGGCGAACCCTGGGCCGGTTATCGTGGGTACCTGAACCACAAGATGCTGGAATTGATGGTGCCGGACTTCCTTGAGCGTGAAGTGTTCTGTTGCGGCCCCACGCCGTACATGAATGCGGTCAAGCGCCTGCTGGAAGCCAATGGCTTCGACATGAGCCGTTACCACGAGGAGTCTTTCGGCGCCACGCCACCGGAAGCTCGGGCCGATGCGGTAGAACAGGCTGAGCAAGCTGCGGATGCGCCGGAAATCGACCTGGCGGATTTGCACCAGGTGGAATTTATCTCGTCGGGCAAAAGCATTCGTGTGGCGCCCGGGGAAACCGTGCATGCGGCGGCGGCCAAGCTCGGCCTGCTGATTCCCAAGGCCTGCGGGATGGGCATTTGCGGCACATGCAAGGTGATGAAGCTGGGCGGGGAAGTGGAGATGGAGCACAACGGCGGGATTACCGAGGAAGACGAAGCCGAAGGCTACATCCTGTCGTGCTGCAGTGTGCCGAAGGGTGATGTGCGGATCGAGTTCTAACCCCCCTGACAATCGTTCCCACGCTCTGCGTGGGAATGCCTCCTGGGACGCTCCGCGTCCCTTATGCGTGATGTGACGCGGAGCGTCACGGGCTGCGTTCCCACGCGGAGCGTGGGAACGATCTTCAAAGGGCGATGTGCGGATCGAGTTCTGCCCCCCTGACAATCGTTCCCACGCTCTGCGTGGGAATGCCTCCTGGGACGCTCCGCGTCCCTTGTGCGTGATGTGACGCGGAGCGTCACGGGCTGCGTTCCCACGCGGAGCGTGGGAACGATCTTCACGATCTTCAGGACCAGCACTGGATATCGATCAACCCCTCCATGCCCACATAGTTACGAGCACTGGAGTACCTCCAATGTTCAGCAAGGTCCACATAACCCCGCTTCACCGGGTTGTGGTGGATGTAATCAAGCTTCTGGCGCATCACCGCCTCGCTGTACACCAACTCGGCATGTGAGCCTTCCTGCCAGAGTTGATAAACCCGATCTACCTTGTGTGCACGTTTGCAAAAGCGCAGGCGGTGTAATACCCGTTCAGCGCCTTTGCGGTGCAGGTCATCGATGATGGTTCGAGCGGTGAAGGATTTGAATTGGCTGACGCATTTGTTCAGGTCAGGCGCCTGAGCGATGAAGTGCAGGTGGTTTTCCAGGATGACGTAGCCATACAGGCTAAGGGCATGGTGGTTTTGTTGATATCGCCAACAATCCAGGAGATGGCTGACGAGGTAGTCACGGGTGAACAGTGGTAGCCATTCCATGACGGTACACGTCAGGAAGTGTGGTTTTTCGGGTTCGGTGATGACGTAGCGGCTTCTACCCATAGGCTCATCCTTGAGGGACGCTGAGCGTCCTGAGAGGCATTCCCACGCGGAGCGTGGGAACGATCATCAGGAGTTAGCGAGCGTAGATATGAATTGCGAACTGTTCGCCTGAAGCTGTCGGTTCAAAGACTTTTTCGGTGATTCTCAAAGCCCTGCCAGGTTCCTGGATGATGTCACCGACTTTTGCCAGTTTCCTGAACTCATCCCAGCCGACGAGGGTGGTCGAGAGTGGGGTGTCACTTTGCAGGATGGTGCCGAAGCTTTGATTTTCCATGGTGTAGCCCTCTGCTGGATTTCCGTTTCCGGCCGATTATTCGGCAGGCAGTATGGCCCGGAAGGTGGCCTCTGCAGCGGCCATTTCCTTCCGGGTTCCAAGAGGCTAGACCATGCAATCCGGGTTTGAGGCTGTCAGAAATATCAAAAAACAGTCTCGGCAATCCGCCAGTATCCGTGGCCGGATCAGGGGCAGGTCGACCACCCGGATGAGATCAGGCGCCCATCACCTCACGAATATCCGCCGCCAGCTCACGCACCCGCTCTTCCTCGGTGTCCCACGCGCACATGAAGCGCGCGCCGCCCTTGCCGATGAAGGTGTAGAAGCGCCAGCCCTTGGCCGTCAAGGCGGCGATGGCCGGCTCCGAGAGTTGCAGGAACACGCCGTTGGCCTGCACCGGGAACATCAATTCCACACCGGGAATATCCGCCACCAGGCTGCTGAGCAACTGCGCGCAGTGGTTGGCGTGGCGCGCATGTTTGAGCCAGGCGTCGTGTTCCAGCAGGCCCACCCACGGTGCTGACAAAAAGCGCATTTTCGACGCTAACTGGCCGGCCTGTTTGCAGCGGTAGTCGAAGTCTTCCGCCAGCTTGTGGTTGAAGAACAGGATCGCTTCACCCACCGCCATACCGTTCTTGGTGCCGCCAAAACACAGCACGTCCACGCCGGCTTTCCAGGTCAGGTCCGCTGGCGAGCAGCCGAGGAAGGCGCAGGCATTGGAGAAGCGTGCGCCGTCCATATGCAGGTTCAGCCCCAGTTCCTTGCAGGTGGCGCTGATGGCGCGGATTTCAGCCGGGGTGTACACGCTGCCCACTTCGGTAGCCTGGGTCAGGGTCACGACGCGCGGCTTGGGGTAGTGGATATCCTGGCGCTTGAGGGCGATCTCGCGGATCGACTCGGGGGTCAGCTTGCCGTTTTCGGTGCGGGCGGTGAGCAGCTTGGAGCCGTTGGAGAAAAACTCCGGCGCGCCGCATTCGTCGGTCTCGACGTGGGCGGTTTCCGAGCAAATCACGCTATGGTAGCTCTGGCACAGGGAGGACAGGGCCAGGGAGTTGGCCGCTGTGCCGTTGAAGGCGAAGAATACTTCACAGTCGGTTTCAAACAGTTTACGGAAACCGTCGGCGGCGCGGTGGGTCCATTCATCGTCGCCATAGGCGCGCTGATGGCCCTGGTTGGCGAGTTCCATGGCGGCCCAGGCTTCCGGGCAGATACCGGAATAGTTGTCACTGGCAAATTGTTGGCTCTTGTCGGTCATGGCCCGTTCCTGTGGTCGATGTTGGTGCGCACTGTAACCAAGAATATCCGGCGGGCGCACGCACTGTTAATGCAAAGTCACTGGGGAATTATGCACGGTACTGAAACGATTCCTGTAAGGCGCGTGCGCGACGGCGCCCTCGACCTGCTCAAATGGCTGGCGCTCTTGAGCATGGTGCTGGACCACCTGCGCTATGTCGGTTTGAGCCTCGATGGCCTGTACGTGCCGGGGCGCCTGGCGTTCCCGTGGTTTTGCCTGGCGATTGCAGCCAATTTGCAGCGGGTCCGGGGTGCGCCTGTCACCGGGCAGTGGCGTTACCTGGGGTGGTTGTTGCTGTTTAGCGTGATCAGCGAGGTGCCGTATCGGCTGTTTATCGAGGATGCCGATACATTGAATGTGCTGCCGACCCTGGCGTTGGGTTTACTGGTTGCCCGGGGATGGCAGCAGAAGACGCTGTTTGATCGTGGATTGGCGCTGATTGCCTTGTTATTGGCGGCGCTATTTTCGTCGAATCTGATGTTCGGTTTTTTTGGTGTATTGCTGCCGTTGGCGATGCTGTTGGTGTTTAGTCGCCCCTGGTATTTCAGCGTGTTGCCGGGTTTGGTGTGTGTGGCGGCCAATCAATGGCAGGTATTGCTCGATAGCGGCAACCTCGTGGCGCTGCTCGGGTTGGCTACATGCCTGATTGCGCCATTGGCTGGGCGGGTCTTATTGCGACATGCCCAAGGCGCCTCGCCCCCGGCCATGCGCCGCTGGGCCTACGCCCTTTACCCCCTGCATTTCCTGCTGCTGCTACTCGTGCGCCAGATCATCGCCTAATCCTTGTGGGAGCAGGCAAGCCAGCTCCCACATTTGTTCAGTGGCGCTCATGCAATGTCGTAAACGCACCTTTGCGTGGCGTGCGCAGGCATTTGGTCGATTTGCGCCAGCCCTACCATCGCATCAAAGGGCCCTGCACGGGCCTCAACAATACGAAAGGCTGGGAGAGACGCGATGTTCAGCAAACAAGACCAGATCCAGGGATATGACGATGCACTGCTGGCGGCCATGAATGCCGAGGAGCAGCGCCAGGAAGATCATATCGAGCTGATCGCGTCGGAGAACTACACCAGCAAGCGCGTGATGCAGGCCCAGGGCAGCGGCCTGACCAACAAATACGCCGAAGGCTACCCGGGCAAGCGCTACTACGGTGGCTGCGAGCATGTGGATAAAGTCGAGGCCCTGGCCATCGAGCGCGCCAAGCAGCTGTTCGGCGCCGATTACGCCAATGTGCAGCCGCACTCCGGCTCGTCCGCCAACAGTGCGGTGTACCTGGCGCTGCTGAACGCCGGTGACACCATCCTCGGCATGAGCCTGGCCCACGGCGGCCACCTGACCCACGGCGCCAAGGTGTCGTCCTCGGGCAAGCTGTACAACGCAGTGCAGTACGGCATCAACACCGACACCGGGCTGATCGACTACGATGAAGTCGAGCGCCTGGCCGTGGAGCATCAGCCGAAGATGGTCGTTGCCGGCTTCTCCGCCTACTCCAAGACCCTGGATTTCCCACGCTTTCGCCAGATCGCCGACAAGGTCGGCGCGCTGCTGTTCGTCGATATGGCCCACGTCGCCGGCCTGGTGGCGGCGGGCCTGTATCCGAACCCGCTGCCCTACGCCGATGTGGTCACCACCACCACCCACAAGACCCTGCGCGGCCCCCGTGGCGGGCTGATTTTGGCCAAGGCCAACGAAGCGATTGAAAAGAAACTCAACGCCGCCGTATTCCCCGGCGCCCAGGGCGGCCCGCTGATGCATGTGATCGCCGGCAAGGCGGTGTGCTTCAAGGAAGCCCAGGAGCCTGGCTTCAAGGCTTACCAGCAACAGGTGATCGACAACGCCCAGGCCATGGCCGAGGTGTTTATCAAGCGCGGCTACGATGTGGTGTCCGGCGGCACCGATAACCACCTGTTCCTGGTCAGCCTGATCCGCCAGGGCCTGACCGGCAAGGACGCGGACGCCGCCCTCGGCCGCGCCCATATCACCGTCAACAAGAACGCCGTGCCCAATGACCCGCAGTCGCCGTTCGTGACCTCGGGCCTGCGTATCGGCACCCCGGCGGTGACCACCCGTGGTTTCAAGGTGGCGCAATGCGTGGAGTTGGCTGGCTGGATCTGCGACATCCTCGACAACCTCGGCGACGCCGATGTCGAGGCCAACGTGGCCAAGCACGTGTCTGCCCTGTGCGCGGATTTCCCGGTTTATCGCTGAGCGCGGTTTTGGAGTAATGCCTATGCAACGCTACTCGGGCTTCGGCCTCTTCAAACACTCCCTCAGCCACCACGAAAACTGGCAGAAGATGTGGCGCACGCCGACCCCGAAAAAGGTCTACGACGTGGTCATCGTCGGCGGTGGCGGGCATGGTCTGGCCACTGCTTACTACCTGGCCAAGGAACACGGCATCACCAACGTGGCGGTGGTCGAGAAAGGCTGGCTGGGCGGCGGTAACACCGCGCGCAACACCACCATCGTGCGTTCCAACTACCTGTGGGATGAGTCGGCGCATCTCTATGAGCATGCGATGAAGCTCTGGGAAGGGTTGTCCCAGGACCTGAACTACAACGTGATGTTCTCCCAACGGGGCGTGTACAACCTGTGCCACACCTTGCAGGACATCCGCGATTCCGAGCGCCGTGTCAGCGCCAACCGCCTCAACGGCGTGGATGGCGAGCTGCTTAATGCCAAGCAGGTCGCGGACGAGATCCCGTACCTCGACTGCTCGAAAAACACCCGCTACCCGGTACTGGGTGCCACCGTGCAACGGCGCGGCGGCGTGGCCCGTCATGATGCCGTGGCCTGGGGCTTTGCCCGTGCCGCCGACGCTCTGGGCGTGGACCTGATCCAGCAGACCGAAGTCATCGGCTTTCGCAAGGACAACGGCGTGTGCATCGGCGTGGAAACCAACAAGGGCTTTATCGGCGCCAAGCGCGTCGGGGTGGTCACCGCCGGTAACTCCGGGCACATGGCCTCGCTGGCCGGGTTCCGCCTGCCGATCGAGTCCCACCCGCTGCAAGCATTGGTGTCGGAGCCGATCAAGCCGATTATCGACAGCGTGATCATGTCCAACGCCGTGCACGGTTACATCAGCCAGTCCGACAAGGGCGACCTGGTGATCGGCGCCGGTATCGACGGCTATAACGGCTACGGCCAGCGCGGCTCGTACCCGGTGATCGAACACACCATCCAGGCCATCGTCGAGATGTTCCCGGTGCTCTCGCGGGTGCGCATGAACCGCCAGTGGGGCGGCATCGTCGACACCACGCCGGACGCGTGCCCGATCATCTCCAAGACCCCGGTCCCGAACATGTTCTTCAACTGCGGCTGGGGCACCGGTGGCTTCAAGGCCACCCCCGGTTCCGGCAACGTATTTGCCGCGAGCCTGGCCAAGGGTGAGATGCACCCGCTGGCGGCGCCTTTCTCCATCGACCGTTTCCACAACGGTGCGTTGATCGACGAACACGGCGCTGCGGCCGTCGCCCACTAACAGGAGAAATTCCCTATGTTGCATATCTTCTGTCCTCACTGTGGCGAACTGCGCTCCGAAGAGGAATTCCACGCTTCCGGCCAGGCGCATATCCCGCGCCCGCTGGACCCCAATGCCTGCACCGACGAGGAGTGGGGCGACTATATGTTTTTCCGCGATAACCCCCGTGGCCTGCACCACGAACTGTGGATCCATGCCGCCGGTTGCCGCCAGTACTTCAACGCCACCCGCGACACCCTGAGCTACGAAATTCTTGAAACCTACAAGATCGGCGAGAAGCCGCAATTCACCGCCAAGGCCTCTGGAGAGAAGGTATGAGCCAGATCAATCGCCTGTCCAACGGTGGCCGTATCGACCGTAATAAAGCCCTGACGTTTACCTTCAACGGCCAGAGCTACAAAGGCTTTGAAGGCGACACCCTGGCCGCTGCCCTGCTGGCTAATGGCGTGGATATCATCGGCCGCAGCTTCAAGTATTCGCGCCCGCGCGGCATCTTCGCCGCCGGCGCCGAAGAGCCGAACGCGGTGCTGCAGATCGGTGCCACCGAAGCCACGCAGATCCCCAACGTGCGCGCCACGCAACAGGCGCTGTACCAGGGCCTGGTCGCCACCAGCACCAACGGCTGGCCAAGCGTGAACAACGACATGATGGGCATCCTCGGCAAGGTCGGCGGCAAGCTGATGCCGCCGGGTTTCTACTACAAAACCTTCATGTACCCGCAATCGTTCTGGATGACCTACGAGAAGTACATCCGTAAGGCCGCCGGGCTGGGCCGCTCGCCGACCGAGAACGACCCGGACACCTATGACTACATGAACCGCCATTGCGATGTGCTGATCGTCGGCGCCGGGCCTGCGGGCCTGGCGGCGGCGCTGGCCGCTGCGCGCACTGGGGCGCGGGTGATCATCGCCGATGAGCAGGAAGAATTCGGCGGGTCGCTGCTCGACTCGCGCGAAAGCCTCGACGGCAAGCCGGCGGCCGAGTGGGTCGCCAGCGTGGTCGCTGAGCTCAAGGCCCTGCCGGACGTGGTGTTGCTGCCTCGCGCCACTGTCAATGGCTATCACGACCATAACTTCCTGACCATCCACGAGCGCCTCACCGACCACCTCGGCGACCGTGCGCCGATTGGCGTGGTGCGCCAGCGTATCCACCGGGTGCGTGCCAAGCGTGTGGTGCTGGCGACCGGCGCGTGCGAGCGTCCGCTGGTGTACGGCAATAACGATGTGCCGGGCAATATGCTCGCGGGCGCGGTCTCGACCTATGTGCGCCGTTATGGCGTGGCGCCGGGTAAAAAACTGCTGCTGTCGACCAACAACGATCACGCCTACCGTGTGGCGCTGGACTGGTTTGACGCCGGCCTTAGCGTGGTCGCGGTGGCCGATGCACGCCACAACCCACGCGGTGCGCTGGTGGAAGAGGCCCGCGCCAAAGGCATTCGCATCCTTACCGGCAGCGCCGTGATCGAAGCCCGTGGCAGCAAGCACGTCACTGGCGCCCGCGTGGCGGCCATCGACGTCAAAGCCCACACAGTCACCAGCCCTGGCGAGTGGCTGGACTGCGACCTGGTGGCCAGCTCCGGTGGCTACAGCCCGGTGGTGCACTTGGCTTCGCACCTGGGCGGCAAGCCGACCTGGCGTGAAGATATCCTCGGGTTTGTACCGGGCGAGGCACCGCAGAAACGCGTGTGTGTGGGCGGTATCAACGGCGTCTACGGCCTGGGTGATGCCCTGGCCGATGGTTTTGAAGGTGGCGTGCGCGCCGCCAGCGAAGCCGGGTTTGCCCCGGTGGAAGGTACGCTGCCCAAGGCCCTGACGCGCCTGGAAGAGCCGACCCTGGCGCTGTTCCAGGTGCCCCACGAGAAAGCCACTGCCCGGGCGCCCAAGCAATTTGTCGACCTGCAGAACGACGTCACCGCCGCCGCCATCGAACTGGCGACCCGCGAGGGCTTCGAGTCGGTGGAACACGTCAAGCGCTACACCGCGCTGGGCTTCGGCACCGACCAGGGCAAGCTGGGTAACGTCAACGGCCTGGCCATTGCTGCGCGCTCGCTGAACGTGAGCATCCCGCAGATGGGCACCACCATGTTCCGCCCCAACTACACACCAGTGACTTTTGGCGCCGTGGCAGGCCGGCACTGTGGGCATATCTTCGAGCCGGTGCGCTACACCGCGCTGCACGCCTGGCACGTGAAAAACGGCGCCGAGTTCGAGGATGTCGGCCAGTGGAAACGCCCGTGGTACTTCCCGCGCAACGGTGAAGACCTGCACGCGGCAGTCAAGCGCGAATGCCTGGCCGTGCGCGACAGCGTCGGCCTGCTGGATGCCTCGACCCTGGGCAAAATCGATATCCAGGGCCCGGATGCCCGCGAGTTCCTCAACCGCATCTACAGCAACGCCTGGACCAAGCTCGACGTGGGCAAGGCGCGCTACGGCCTGATGTGCAAGGAAGACGGCATGGTCTTCGACGACGGCGTGACCGCCTGCCTGGCCGACAACCACTTCCTGATGACCACCACCACTGGCGGCGCGGCGCGGGTGTTGCAGTGGCTGGAAATCTACCAGCAGACCGAATGGCCGGACCTCAAGGTGTACTTCACCTCGGTCACCGACCACTGGGCGACCATGACCCTGTCCGGGCCCAACAGCCGCAAGCTGTTGAGCGAGGTCACCGATATCGACCTGGACAAGGACGGCTTCCCGTTCATGACCTGGAAAGAAGGCTTGGTGGGCGGCGTGCCGGCGCGGGTGTTCCGCATCTCGTTTACCGGTGAGCTGTCGTATGAAGTCAACGTGCAGGCCGACTACGCCATGGGCGTGCTGGAGCAGATCGTCGAGGCCGGCAAACAGTACAACCTGACCCCGTATGGCACCGAGACCATGCACGTGCTGCGGGCCGAGAAGGGGTTCATCATCGTCGGGCAAGACACCGATGGTTCGATGACCCCGGATGACCTGAACATGGGCTGGTGTGTAGGCCGTACCAAACCGTTTTCGTGGATCGGCTGGCGTGGGATGAATCGCGAGGATTGCGTGCGTGAAGAGCGCAAGCAACTGGTGGGCTTGAAGCCGATTGATCCGAAGGTGTGGCTGCCAGAGGGCGCGCAACTGGTGCTTGATCCGAAGCAGAGCATTCCGATGAAGATGGTCGGTCATGTCACTTCCAGCTATGCCCACAACTCCCTCGGCTATTCGTTTGCGATGGCGGTGGTCAAGGGCGGCTTGAAGCGTATGGGCGAGCGGGTGTTCTCGCCCCAGGCCGATGGCAGCGTGATCGAGGCCGAGATTGTGTCTTCGGTGTTCTTTGACCCGAAAGGCGAGCGGCAGAACATCTGACACCTGATCATTCCCACGCTCCGCGTGGGAATGCATCCCGGGGCGCTCTGCGCCCCAAGAGCGGACGCAGAGCGTCCATGGCGGCATTCCCACGCAGAGCGTGGGAACGATCAAATTCAACACAGGTGTTTTATGACCGCAGCCAATGTGTACCAACAACGCCCCACCACCGGCGCCAAGGCCGAGTCGTCGCTGCACCATGCCGACCTCGCCAGCCTGGTAGGCAAGGGCCGCAAGAACGCCGGTGTGACCGTGCGTGAAAAGAAACTGCTGGGCCACCTGACCATTCGTGGCGATGGCCATGACGCAGCTTTCGCCGCCGGCGTGCACAAGGCCCTGGGTATCGAATTGCCCGGCGCGTTGCAAGTCATCGTCAAGGGTGAAACCAGCCTGCAATGGCTGGGCCCGGATGAGTGGTTGCTGGTAGTGCCAGGCGGTGAGGAATTTGCCGCCGAGAAAAGCTTGCGTGAGGCGCTGGGTGATTTGCACATCCAGGTCGTCAACGTCAGTGGCGGCCAGCAGATCCTCGAACTCAGCGGCCCGAACGTGCGTGACGTGCTGATGAAGTCCACCAGCTACGACGTGCACCCCGACAACTTCCCGGTGGGCAAGGCGGTGGGCACGGTGTTCGCCAAGTCGCAGCTGGTGATCCGTCATACCGCGCAAGACACCTGGGAACTGGTGATTCGCCGCAGCTTCTCGGACTACTGGTGGTTGTGGTTGCAGGATGCCTCGGCCGAGTATGGCCTGAATGTCCAAGCCTGATGACGGACGCAGAGCGTCCATGGCGGCATGCCCACGCAGAGCGTGGGAACGATCAAGGAGTTACCTAGAATGAGCCGCGCACCCGATACATGGATTTTGACCGCCGACTGCCCCAGCGTGCTCGGCACGGTGGACGCGGTCACCCGCTATCTGTTCGAGCAGGGCTGCTACGTCACCGAGCACCATTCGTTCGATGACCGCCTCTCGGGGCGCTTTTTTATCCGTGTGGAATTCCGCCAACCCGATGGCTTCGACGAGCAAGGCTTTCGCGATGGCCTGGCCACCCGTGGTGAAGCCTTTGGCATGATTTTCGAGCTGACGGCGCCGAACTACCGGCCAAAAGTGGTGATCATGGTGTCCAAGGCCGATCACTGCCTCAACGACCTGCTGTACCGCCAGCGCATTGGCCAACTGTCGATGGACGTGGTCGCAGTGGTGTCCAACCACCCCGATCTCAAGCCATTGGCCGACTGGCACCAGATTCCCTACTACCATTTCCCCCTCGACCCCAACGACAAACCGTCCCAGGAGCGCCAGGTGTGGCAAGTGATTGAAGAGGCGGGTGCCGAGCTGGTGATCCTTGCGCGCTATATGCAAGTGCTGTCGCCGGAGCTGTGCCGCAAGCTCGACGGCAAGGCGATCAATATCCATCACTCGTTGCTGCCGGGGTTCAAGGGCGCCAAGCCGTATCACCAGGCGTACAACAAGGGGGTGAAGTTGGTCGGCGCCACCGCGCACTACATCAACAACGACCTGGACGAAGGCCCGATCATCGCCCAGGGCGTGGAGGTGGTGGACCACAGTCATTACCCAGAGGATTTGATTGCCAAGGGGCGGGATATCGAAGGCCTGACCTTGGCGCGTGCGGTGGGGTATCACATTGAGCGGCGGGTGTTTTTGAACGCCAATAGAACGGTGGTGCTCTGACTGACGCCATCGCAGGCAAGCCAGCTCCCACAGGGTGATGTGTGAATGTGGGAGCGGGCTTGCCCGCGATGAGGCCCTTACTAACAACGCAAAAACAGCATCTGTAACCCGAGCACTTAAACGCGCTGCCCACCCAAAGGGGCACCGCAGTTCCATAAAAACAACAGCGAGGTGAAAGCATGTCTGGTAATCGTGGTGTCGTGTATCTCGGCAACGGTCAGGTCGAAGTACAGAAAATCGACTATCCCAAAATGCAGGACCCCCGTGGCAGGAAGATTGAGCACGGCGTCATCCTGCGCGTGGTCTCCACCAATATCTGCGGCTCCGACCAGCATATGGTGCGCGGCCGCACCACTGCCCAGACCGGCCTGGTGCTCGGTCACGAAATCACCGGCGAGGTGATCGAGAAGGGCAGCGACGTCGAGAACCTCAAGCTCGGCGACCTGGTGTCGGTGCCCTTCAACGTTGCCTGTGGCCGCTGCCGCTCGTGCAAGGAGCAACACACCGGCGTGTGCCTGACCGTCAACCCGGCCCGTGCCGGTGGCGCCTACGGCTACGTGGACATGGGCGACTGGACCGGCGGCCAGGCCGAGTATGTGCTGGTGCCGTATGCCGACTTCAACCTGCTCAAACTGCCGGATCGCGACAAGGCCATGGAGAAAATCCGCGACCTGACCTGCCTTTCCGACATCCTGCCCACCGGTTATCACGGTGCCGTTACCGCCGGCGTTGGCCCCGGCAGCACCGTGTACATCGCCGGCGCCGGTCCCGTGGGCCTGGCGGCGGCCGCTTCGGCGCGTTTGCTGGGCGCGGCGGTGGTGATCATCGGCGACGTCAACCCGATCCGCCTGGCCCACGCCAAGGCCCAGGGCTTTGAAATCGCCGACCTGTCCCAGGACACGCCGCTGCACGAGCAGATCGCCGCGCTGCTGGGCGAGCCGGAAGTGGACTGCGCCGTCGATGCCGTGGGCTTTGAAGCCCGTGGGCATGGGCATGAAGGGGCCAAGGCTGAAGCCCCGGCCACGGTGCTCAACTCATTGATGGGCGTGGTGCGCGTGGCGGGCAAGATCGGTATCCCCGGCCTGTATGTCACCGAAGATCCAGGGGCGGTGGACGCGGCGGCGAAAATGGGCAGCCTGAGCATCCGTTTTGGCCTGGGTTGGGCCAAATCCCACAGCTTCCACACCGGCCAGACCCCGGTGATGAAGTACAACCGCCAGTTGATGCAGGCGATCATGTGGGACCGCATCAATATCGCCGAGATCGTGGGGGTGCAGGTGATCAGCCTGGATGATGCACCGCGTGGGTACGGCGAGTTCGATGCCGGTGTGCCGAAGAAGTTTGTGATTGACCCGCACAAGCTGTTCAGCGCGGCGTAATCCAGGCAACACCTACCTAATGTGGGAGCTGGCTTGTGTGGGAGCCGGGCTTGCCCGCGATGCAGGCACCTCGGTTATTCAGTTAGACCGGGGTGATGCTATCGCAGGCAAGCCAGCTCCCACACAAGCCAGCTCCCACATTGGTTTTAGGGTGTTTGAGGTTTAGCGGATCGCCAGCGCGCCCTGATACACCGTCGGGCCGGTAGGCTGCTTGCTCACCGAGCCACCCTTGGTTTCCGAGCTCACCATCAACTCCACCGGCTGGCTGATGGTTTCCTGCTGGCGTGGGTTGAGGCCGATGATGCCTTTGCCGTCTTCCGGCAACAGGCCCAAAGACACCGGTGTGCCGCCGGCCGGCAGGGCCCACAGTTCGAGGCTGCGGTCCGGTTCCGGGGCGGTGGTGGCGATCGGTTGGACCTCCAGGTAATCCTTGTGCGCCATGATCTGCGCAGCCGGTTGTTGGGTGGTGCTGACCAGGGTCGCGGCGGACTTGACGCTGTCCTGGGTGTAGAGCGCGCCGCCGATACCGGCAACCACCACCACGCAGGCGCCGATAAACAGGCGCGGGCGGGTCCAGAATGAGGGCTTGTGCTCGATCACTGGAGGTTGGGACGCAGTCATAAGGCTCTTCCTGACAAGTTTTGTAGTGTGTTGATTGACCCTGTGGCGGGCGATGGGTTCCTAGTGGCAGTTTGATGGTGTGGGCTTTCGGGGCTTTCCTGAACAAATCTGTGACGTGGAACAAGCGGCTGGATGCTCAGTCAAACGGCTGCTTTAGCTCCTACACCTACGAGGTTGTCTCGATGAAGATTTCACGCGGTTTTGCCCTGTCCTGCCTCCTGAGCGTGGCGGCCAGCCCGGTATTTGCAGCAGGTTTTAGCCTGGGCGATGTGGCCAACGCCGTTTCCGGCGCCCAGGGCACCAACAAGGCCGCCGCTGCGGCGCCGAGCTCACAAACCGCCGGCTTGCTGGGGGCACTGACCAAGCAGTTGAATGTCACTCCCGAGCAAGCCATCGGCGGCACCGGTGCGATGCTGGGCCTGGCCAAGAACCAACTCAGCAGCACTGATTATTCGCAGTTGGGCAAAAGCGTACCGGGCCTGGACAAGCTGTCGGGCAACAACGCATTGGGCAGCCTCGGTGCCCTGAGCGGCCTGCTCGGCCAGAACGGTGGCAGCAAGACCAGCGGCCTGGACAGTGTGCTGGGTAACGTCAAGGACACCAACGACCTGAACACCGCCTTCAGCGCCCTGGGCATGGACAGCGGCATGATCGGCCAGTTTGCCCCGGTGATCCTGCAATACCTGGGCGGGCAGGGTGCCAACACTTCTGTACTGGGCAAGCTTGCTGGCATCTGGGGGGCTGGGAGCTGAGAGATACGTGGGTGTGAGGGGGGCAGGGAACTGATTGGTTGGTCCGAGCCACTGATCAATACCCGCCTGGAACCCAGCGCTCTCCAGCTCCCGTGAGGGCACGCCAGGATGGGTGTTATTCCCTTTATGGAGATCTTTCAATGAGCGATTCAACAATATCATCGCGCAATTTAAACCCAGCATTTTGGCAACGCGAGGGTGCCGACAGCAAAATGACCAAGGAGGAGGCTGAGAAGGCCACCGGTATGAAGTTCATGACTTATTCCGAAATGGCAGGCGGCAAAAAACCTGAAGCCGAGACGGGTAGCGCCTCCGGCGGTGTGCAGGCCTCTGCTGGCGTCGGCGATGTCAGTTTCAGCGCAGGCAACAGTGCTTCGATCTCGTTTTAAGTGCGTGAGCTCGCCAGGCCTGGCCCTGGCGGCGGCGAGTCAGCGGATGAGCTCATCAATGCGCGCATCCTTCTCCATCCAGAGCTGGTTGACCCAGCTCTGGACGCTCTGGCGAAACGCCGGGTCCTTCTCGTAATCCCCCTGCCACAATGCGGGATCCAGCTCGCGGGTGCGGATATCGACAATTACCCGGGGCACCGCGCCACTGATCAAATCCCAGAACCCTGGAGTCTTCTCCTGTGGATACACCACGGTCACGTCGAGGATCGCATCCAGCTGTTCGCCCATCGCTGCCAGTACAAACGCCACGCCACCGGCCTTGGGCTTGAGCAGGTGGGTGAAGGGTGATTGCTGCTGGGCCCGCTTGGCCTCGGTAAAGCGTGTGCCTTCCAGGTAGTTGACCACCGTCACCGGCTGGCGCTTGAACAACTCGCAGGCCTGTTTGGTGATCTTCAGGTCCTGGCCCGCCAGTTCCGGGTGCCTGGCCAGGAATGCCTTGCTGTAGCGCTTCATGAACGGGTAATCCAGGGCCCACCAGGCCAGGCCCAGGAACGGCACCCAGATCAGTTCCTTTTTCAGGAAGAACTTGAAGAACGGCGTGCGCCGGTTGAGGGTCTGGATCAGCGCCGGGATATCCACCCAGGATTGATGGTTGCTGATCACCAGGTACGAGGTATCGACCCGCAACCCGGTGTCGCCGCGAATATCCCATTGGGTGGGAATGCACAGGGCAAAGATCAGCTTGTCGAGCTCGGCCCAGGTCTCGGCAATCCACATCACGGCCCAGGAGGCGTAATCGCGTGAGCGTCCGGGCGCCACCAGCTTGAGCAGGGCGAAGACCATCAGGGGGCCGATCAGGATCAGCGTGTTGAGTAACAGCAGCAGTGTGACAAAACAGCCGGTGAGCAGGCGGCGCATAAGGAACTCTTGCAAGCGGGTGGACGGGCCATGATAAGCAGCTTGAGTCTAGAGGCCAAATCGCAATTCACCTGACGAATGTTTCACGTTGTGTTGCGTAGGCTGGGGCATGATCCAACTTCGGGCTGTATTTGCAGTCTAGTATTGGCCTACTTACTTCAAGGAATCCCCCTAAGTGAAATATCTCCTTGCCCTGTCAGCCCTTATTGCCCTGCCGGTGATGGCCGCCGAGCCGACCCTGTACGGGCGCTACGAATATATTCAGTTGCCGGAAATCGGCGAGACCTTCAAGGCCAAGATGGACACCGGCGCGCTGACCGCTTCGCTGTCGGCGCGTGATATCGAAACCTTTACCCGTGATGGCGAGGACTGGGTGCGCTTTCGCCTCAGCGGCAAGGATATGAGTAACAAGGTCTACGAACACAAAGTGGCGCGCATCAGCAAGATCAAGAACCGCGCCGACGAAGACGAAGACAAGGAAGACACCAGCGTGGCCAAGCGCCCGGTGGTAGAGCTGGAAATGTGCCTGGGCAAGGTCAAGCGCACGGTGGAGGTCAACCTGACCGACCGCAGCAGCTTCAACTACCCGCTGCTGATCGGCGCCAAGGCCCTGCGCGAGTTCGGCGCCGCAGTGAACCCGGCCCGCCGCTATACCGCCGACAAGCCTGGCTGCTGATTGACGCCGCACCAGGCATGGGGCACCGTTCACCTTTAGCTCCCAGTGCTCGGACGCCATGCCCCATATCCTGATTGTCGAAGACGAAGCGGCCATAGCCGATACCCTGATTTTTGCCCTGCAGGGCGAGGGTTTTACCACCACCTGGCTGACCCTCGGCCAGTCTGCCCTGGAGCATCAACGGCAAACCCCGGCGGACTTGCTGATCCTGGATATCGGCCTGCCGGACATCAGCGGCTTTGAAACCTGCAAGCAACTGCGCCGCTTTAGCGAAGTACCGGTGATGTTCCTCAGTGCCCGCGACGGCGAGATCGACCGGGTGGTGGGCCTGGAAATCGGCGCCGACGACTATGTGGTCAAGCCCTTCAGCCCACGGGAAGTGGCGGCGCGGGTCAAGGCGATCCTCAAGCGCGTGGCACCGGTGGCAGCGCCGGCCAGCGGCGGGCTGTTCCAGGTGGATCACGAGCGGGTGCAGATCCAGTATCGTGGCCAGCCACTGGGCCTGACCCGCCATGAATTCCGCCTGCTCAACTGCCTGCTGGAGCAGCCCGAACGGGTGTTCAGCCGCGAGCAACTGCTGGATGCCGTCGGCGTGGCCGCCGATGCCGGCTACGAGCGCAATATCGACAGCCATATCAAAAGCCTGCGCAGCAAGTTGCGTGGCGTGGCCGCCGAGGCCGAGCCGATCCAGACCCATCGCGGCCTGGGCTACAGCTACAGCCCGAGCCACGCCTGATGCGCCTGGGGCTGCGGATTTTCCTGGTGTATGCGCTGTTTATCGGCCTCACCGGCTACTTTGTGCTCAACACGGTGATGAAGGAAATCCGCCCCGGCGTGCGCCAGTCCACCGAGGAAACCCTGGTGGACACCGCCAACCTGCTGGCGGAAATCCTGCGCGATGACGTGAATAACGGCACCCTCGGCCAAAGCCACTGGCCCACCGTGCTTAAGGCCTACGGCGAGCGCCAGCCGGGCGCAACCATCTGGGGCCTGGCGAAGAATCAGGTCAACCACCGCATCTATGTGACGGACGCCAAGGGCGTTGTATTGCTGGACTCCAGCGGTACGGCAGTGGGCCAGGACTACTCGAAATGGAACGATGTGTACCTGACCCTGCGCGGCGAGTACGGCGCCCGTTCGACCCGCAGCGAGGCCGATGACCCGGCGTCGTCGGTGATGCACGTGGGCGCGCCGATCCGCGATAACGGGCAGATCATTGGTGTGGTCACCGTGGCCAAGCCCAACAGCTCGCTGCAGCCCTATGTCGACCGTACCGAGCGCCGCCTGTTGTGGTATGGCGCCGGTCTGGTGGCGCTGGGCCTGTTGCTGGGGGCGCTGTTGTCCTGGTGGTTGAGCGCCGCGCTACGGCGCCTGACCACCTATGCCCAGGCGGTCAGCGAAGGGCGCCGCGCCGAGTTGCCGCACTATCGCGGCGGTGAACTGGCGCAGTTGTCCACCGCGGTGGAGCACATGCGCACACAACTGGAAGGCAAGGCCTACGTCGAGCGTTATGTACACACCCTGACCCATGAATTGAAAAGCCCGTTGGCGGCGATTCGTGGCGCGGCGGAGCTGTTGCAGGGGGAAATGACCCCGGCCCAGCAGCAGCGGTTTGTCGGCAATATCGCCAGCGAAAGCGCGCGTTTGCAGCAGTTGATCGAGCGCCTGCTGAACCTGGCCCAGGTCGAGCAGCGCCAGGGGCTGGAGCAGCAAATCCCGGTGCCTTTGGCCGCCTTGGTCGATGAGGTGCTCAAGGCGCAATGCGCGCGGATCGAGCAGGCCGGGTTGCAGGTCGAACGCCTGATCGAAGCCGACGTAAAACTATTTGGCGAGCCGTTTCTGCTGCGCCAGGCCCTGGGCAATCTGCTGGAGAACGCCCTGGACTTCACCCCGCCCGGCGGCACGCTGCGTTTTAGCGCCCAGGTTCGGCATCACGCTGTGGATGTGCGCCTGTTCAACCAGGCCGAGCCGATCCCCGAATACGCCCTGCCACGCCTGAGCGAGCGCTTCTACTCCCTGCCGCGCCCGACCAGCGGGCGCAAGAGCACCGGCCTGGGCCTGAATTTTGTCGAGGAAGTGATGAAACTGCACGGCGGCTCATTGCAGATCGGCAACGTGCCGGGGGGCGTGGAGGCGGTGCTGCATCTCCACACAGTCTCCACATTGCCCTCATAAATCCCCCACAGGGCCCGGCCAGACTCTCCCCATCAAAACAGGGAGAGACCCATGAACCGCAGCCTGCTATTCAAACTGGGCGCCATCGCGCTGCTGATCCTGCTATTGCTGATTCCGTTGCTGATGATCAACGGCATCATCACCGAGCGCCAGGAACTGCGCGACGGCGTGTTGATGGACATTGCCCGCAGCTCCAGCTACAGCCAGCAAGTCAGCGGGCCGTTGATGGTGGTGCCGTATCGCAAGACCGTGCGTGAGTGGAAGCTCAACGAAAAACTCAACAAGCGCTATGAAGTGCTCAGTGAAGAACAGGGCCGCCTGTACTTCCTGCCGGAGCAGTTCGAGCTTGATGGCCAGGTGCAAACCGAACTGCGGGCCCGGGGGATCTACCAGGCGCGGCTGTTCCATGCCGACAACCGCATCAGCGGCCGCTTTGTGCTACCGGCGCAGATGGGCATCAAGGAAGATTTTGCCGATTACACGTTTGAGCAGGCGTTCCTGGCGGTGGGGATCAGCGACATCCGCGGGATTGAAAACGCCCTGAAACTGGAGCTGGGCAGCCAACGCCTGGAGTTTGCCCCGGGCACCCAGGTGAGTTTTCTCGGCGCCGGCGTGCACGTGATGTTGCCGGCCCAGGACAGCAAGAACCCCACACCGCTGGATTTTGCCTTCGACCTGCGCCTGCAAGGCACCGAACAACTGCAAGTACTGCCGGTGGGCAAGACCACCAAGGTCAAGCTGGCCTCCAACTGGCCCCATCCCAGCTTTGTCGGCAACTTCCTGCCGGCGCAGCGCGAGATCAACGACCAGGGCTTTAGCGCCAATTGGCAGACCTCGTTCTTCTCCACCAACCTTGAGGAGTCGTTGTCCGGCTGTGTGGTCGGCAGTCGCTGCGAGGACTTCAACGAGCGCAGCTTTGGCGTGAACTTCATCGACCCGGTGGACCAGTACCTCAAGAGCGACCGCGCGATCAAATATGCGCTGTTGTTCATTGCCCTGACATTCGCCGGTTTCTTCCTGTTTGAAGTGCTCAAGAGCCTGGCGGTGCACCCGATCCAGTACGCATTGGTGGGGGTGGCCCTGGCGTTTTTCTACCTGCTGCTGTTGTCGTTGTCCGAGCATATCGGCTTTGCCCTGGCGTACCTGGTCTCGGCCAGTGCCTGTGTGTTGTTGATCGGTTTTTATGTGTGCCATGTGCTGCGCAGCGTGGCCCACGGCCTGGGGTTTTCGGCGGGGTTGGCGGCGTTGTACGGTTTGCTGTACGGGCTGTTGAGTGCCGAGGACTACGCGCTGTTGATGGGCTCGCTATTGCTGTTCGGGCTGTTGGGCACCGTGATGGTGCTGACGCGCAAACTGGACTGGTATGGCGTGGGCAAACGCAAGGCTGACGGGCTGGAGGTGATGCAATGATCGGGCTGCGGGAGGATCGGCGGGAGAGGGGAGAGTTGCTGGCAATGATCCGGGCATTGCTCCCCATCCCCTGTCGGCACGAGTTGGCTCGTGAAAAAGGGAAGACCTTCGTGAGCCCGCTCGCTCCAGAGCGGGCGACGGTCAGGCCGGTGGCTGAGTCGCCAGCATCGAAGGCCGCTGGCTGACCTCGGCGTACCAGGCGGCCAGCTTGGGGTTGCTTGAACGCCACCGCAGGTCCGGGTGGCGCAAGTCCAGGTAACCCAAGGCACAGGCGACACTGATCGCGGCGATGTCGAAATGGCTGGCCAACTCGGCGATGGTGTCCTGTTCCAACTCGGCCAGGGTGCGGCGGATCTTGTTGCGCTGCTCTTGCAGCCAGCTGTCCCAGTGTTTATCCGCCGGGCGCAGGGCGGTTTCGTAACGCACCAACACGGCGGCGTCCATGATCCCATCGGCCATCGAGGCCAGGGTCAGGCGCCGCCAGCGGGCCGAGCCGTCACGGGGGATCAACGGGGTGCCGACATGCTGGTGGTCGAAGTAATCGAGGATCACCCGGCTGTCGTGCAACAGATTGCCATCGGCCAGGCGCAGGGCCGGGATCTTGCCTACCGGGTTGCCCTCGTTCAGCGCGGTGACCGGGCTGACCGGCGTGACCAGCACGGTTTCCAGGGCCACCCGGTCCTGCTGGCCGGTTTCGTGGAGCAGCACCAGGACTTTGCGGACAAACGGCGAAGCGGGGTTGTGGAACAAGGTCATGCTGGGCGCGAACATGGGCAATCCTCGGGAAGGGTCGGCCATAGACTAGACAGTTGTAGTGGGGCTGGCGAGGGGGATCTTGGTTGTTTTTGCGGGCCAGATCGCAGGCAAGCCAGCTCCCACATTTGACGGTGTTCACCCATCAAAATGTGGGAGCTGGCTTGCCTGCGATGGCGTCCTCACGGCCGCCGCAGCAACCCCCAGACACCGATGACCGCCGGGACACCCAGCCCAATCCAGCTCAGGGAATCCCAACCCCCATCTCCCAACAACGCCGCAAACAACCCGGCGGCGCTAAGCAGCCCGATCCCCAGCGGCACCCCGAACACCTTCCAGAAATTCGACTGCCGCGGCCTCATGGCCTGGCCGCCTTGCGCCGCACCCGCCACAGGTACACACCGCTGCCCAGCACAATGATGGTCAGCACATCCAGCACCGCCCAGAGGATCTTCATCGGCATGCCGCCGTAGTCGCCAAAGTGCAGGGGCTGGGACATGCCCATGGCGTCCATGTACCACGGCCGCTCGGCCACGGCGGTGACGCGCAGGTCGCTGGCATCGATCAGCACCGGGGTCAACAGGTGCGAGGTCAGGTGCGTGCTGCCTTTCATAAACACCGCGTAGTGGTGTTCGCTGGAAAAGCGCGTACCCGGGAAGGCAATAAAGTCCGGGGTCATGCCCGGCGCGGCCTGCTCGGCGATTTTCAGCAGGTCGGTGGCCGGCGCGCGCAGGGTCAGCGGCGCGGCGTTCTTGTACGGCTCGATCATGGTGGTGAGGCTGTCATTGCGCCACGCAGCGATGATCAGGTCGGCACAGGCGCTGATTACCCCGGTAACGCCCACCACCAGGGCCCAGGTCAGGGTGACGACGCCGATCAGGTTATGCAGGTCCAGCCAGCGCAGGCGCGTGGACTTGTCCTGGCGCACCGTGGCGAACTTCAGGCGCCGCATAAACGGCAGGTACAACACCGTGCCGGAAACAATCGCCAGCACAAACAGCACGCCCATCAAGGCCAGCAGCAACTTGCCCGGCAGCCCGGCGAACATATCCACATGCAGGCGCAGCAGGAACATCGTCAAGCCGCCATTGGCCGACGGCATCTCCACGCTTTCGCCGGTGCGCGCATCAAGCATGAAGGTGTGGGACGAATTGGGCTCGGTGCCGGCGGTGGCCGCCATGATCGCAATCACACCGTTCTTGTCGTCTTCGTCCCAGGCCAGGTATTGCATGGCTTCGCCAGGGCGATGGGCCTGGGCCTTGGCCACCAGTTGCTCAAGGTTGAGCTGCGGGGTATCGGCTGGCATCTGCTTGAGCTCGGGTTCGTTGCCCAGCAGGTGATCGATCTCATGGTGAAAGATCAACGGCAGGCCGGTCAGCGCCAGCATCAGCAGGAACACGGTGCAGATCAGGCTGGTCCAGGTGTGGATGAAGGACCAGCGGCGGATGGTTGTGCTTTTCATTTTCTAGCCTTCAGACAAGCCAAAGCCGCCCTCTGGGGACGGCCTGGTTGTTAACTCAGCCGATTACCACTGGTAGGTGGCACTGGCGACGACGCTGCGCTGATCACCGTAGTAACAGTAGGACGCATCACAGGTGGAGATGTACTGCTTGTCGAACAGGTTGGTCGCGTTCAGTTTTACCGAAGCACCTTTGAGGCTGTTGTCCAGGCGGCCGAGGTCGTAATGCAGCGCGCCGTCGAACACCGTGTAGGCATCGGCCTTGCCCAGCCAAGTGTTGCCCTGGTCGCCATAGGTGTTGCCGGTGTAGCGGGCACCAAAGCCGATGCCGAACCCGTCGAGCACGCCATCGTGCCAGGTGTAGTCGGTCCACAAGGAGGCCTGCTGGTTGGGCATCAGTTGCAGGCGGTTGCCTTTGTAGATGCCTGTTTGCACCTCGGACTTGGCCAGGGTGTAGGCGGCGATGACCTTGAGGTTCTCGGTCACGTCAGACACGGCTTCCAGCTCCAGGCCCTTGACCTTCACTTCGCCGGTCTGGTCGGTGATCGACTGGCCGCTCGAGCCGGTTCTGGTCACCAGCACGTTTTTCTGGGTTAGATCGTAGACCGCCGCACTCAGCAGGGTATTGGAGCCGGGTGGCTGGTACTTGATCCCGAGCTCCCATTGCTTGCCTTCGGTGGGCTTGTACGATTTGAGCGGGTCGACGCTGGCGTTGCTCGCGGGTTGGAACGATTCGGCGTAGGACAGGTACGGCACAAAGCCCGAGTCGAAGACATAGCTCAGCGCCGCATTGCCACTGAAGTTCTTGCTGCGGTCAGTGTTGGTTGCGTCGCTTTTGTTGAGGTACGTGGTGCCTTGATGCACCCAGTCTTCACGACCGCCCAGGGTCAGGCGCCATTTGTCCAGGGCCATCTGGTCTTGTACGTAGAGGCCGGTCTGGATGGTTTTCTGGTCGTAGTCGTAGTACGCATCCTTGCGCGCCGGGCGCTCAATTGGCTGCCCATAAACCGGATTGTAGATGTTAACAGTCCCGGCTTTGCCGAAAATCGACAGATAGGAAGAGTCAGTGCGCTGATGATCCAGGCCTATCAGCACGGTATGACTGATATCACCGGTGGCGAAGTCGGCCTGGAAGTTGTTGTCCACCGCAAACTGCCCGATATCCTCATCCACATTGGTCGAGGAGCGGCTGATATTGCCCTCGGCGTCCACCGGGGAGTAGAAGTAAGCACCCACGGTCAGTTGCTGGAAAGACAGCTCCGACTTGGTATAACGCAAGTTCTGCTTGAACTGCCAGGTATCGTTGAAACGATGTTCAAAGGCGTAGCCCAACGCGTAGTAGGTGCGGTCGTAGAACTCGTAGTCCGGGTCACCCAGGTTTTTGTGGTGCGAGACGTCGCCCAGCGGCGATTTGATCTTGGTGCCCACGATCGGCAGGAACTGGCTGGTTGCCCCGGTATCGTCGCGCGTGAACTGCGAGAGCAGGGTCAGCTTGGTATCGGTATCGATATTCCAGGTCAGGCTCGGCGCAATGTTGTAGCGCTTGTTGTCGATGTGATCGACCTGGGTGCCCGCATCGCGTACCACGCCACTGAGCCCATAGAGAAACTGCCCTTCATCATCGATCTTGCCGGTGCTGGCGAAGTTGATCTGGCGGTAGTTGTCGCTGCCGTACTGCACCTGGATGGCATGGCTCGATTCAGCGCTGGGGCGGCGGCTGACCATATCCAGCAGGCCGCCCGGCGGGGTCTGGCCGTAGACCGAGGAGGCCGGGCCGCGCAGCAGGGCAAGACGATCAAGGTTCCAGGTTTCCGCTTTCGGGTTGGCATACACGCCACGCGGCAATGGCAGGCCATCGAGGAAATGGGTGGGTTCAAAGCCACGCACACGCATCCAGTCGTAGCGGGTGTCACTGCCGTAGCTGGCGGAGACGATGCCGGGCATGTACTTGACCGCATCATCCAGGTTCTGCACGTTGCGGTCCTGCATCTGCTGGCGGGTGGCGACGGAAATCGAGCGGGGTGCTTCTACCAGAGCCGTATCAGTCTTGCTCCCCGCCGCCGTACGCGTAGCCACATAACCCTCCACCGGCCCCCACGCACTTTCATAATTGCCCTGCCCGGTGATGTTGGTCTCTGGCAGCGCTAGCACGCCCTCTGGGAGTGCCACCAGGCTGTAGGTGCCGGCGCTGCTCTGTTCCAACTGCAAACCCGTGCCGCGCAAGGCCTCGCGCAATGCGCTCGGGGCATCGAACTGGCCCTGGACCGGGGCCGAGGTCTTGCCGGCTGCCAGCGCTGGGCTGAGGGTCAGTGCGAGGCCGGCCTGGCTGGCGATCTGGTTCAGGGTGCTGGTTAACGGTGCGGCCGGCAGGTTGTAGGCGCGTACGCTAGATGCCTGTTCGGCGGCGAACAACGAGGTGCTGGCCAGCGGGGCGCTGAGGGCAATGGCCACGGCTAACAGGCTGGGGCGCAACAAGGTGTCTAGCGTGCGGGACATAGGGTGGCTCCTGAATGGAAATATTTCTCAATTGCCTGTGTGCCGAACGAGAATCAAAAAGTGATAGGGGAGGTGGAAATATTTTTTGCTTGGGGGGAATGGAGGGGCTTTGAGGGCCTCATCGCGGGCAAGCCCGCTCCCACATTTTGATGGGTGAACACTGTCAAAGGTGGGAGCTGGCTTGCCTGCGATGGGGCCTAAGGGTTGCCCGCAACCTTTGGCAGCACCGTCACCCACCACGGCGTACGCTGGCGGATCTGCACTGGCAAGGTTGGCAGCAGCGCATTCAAGGCCAGGTTGGTGTCCTGCAGCGGAAAACTGCCGGTGATGCGCAGGTCGGCCACTTGCGGGTCCACGCCCAGGTAGCCGGTGCGGTAGCGCCCGAGTTCCCCGATCACATCCCCCAGGCGCGCGTTATCGACCACCAACATGCCACGGGTCCAGGCATCGGTGCCGGGGGTAACGGCCAGCAGCGGGCCAAGGCCGTCACGGCGCATCAGTACCTGCTGGCCTTCCTTGAACACCTGCTCCTGCTGCAAGGCCCCGGGCTGCGCCGCCACGGCCGACTGCAACACGCTGAGCCGCGTGCCGTCTGCCTCGCGCTTGACGATAAAGCGCGTACCCAGGGCGCGCAGGCTGCCTTCGCGGGTTTCGACGACAAAGGGGCGGGCATCGTTGTGGCCGGTTTCGACGAGGATCTCGCCTTCCTGCAACACGATCACCCGGCGCTTTTCATCGAAGCGCACATCAATGGCGCTGTGGGTGTTGAGGTTGACCAGGGTGCCATCGGCCAGTTTCAGCGTGCGCTGTTCACCGGTGGCGGTGCGTTGGTCGGCCAGCCAATAGTGGATCGGCACGTAGCGCTGGCCGGCGAACAGCGCCAGGCCGCAGACCAGCACCACACTGGCCAGGCCGCTGCCGAGCTTGCGCACCCGGCGCCGAATGCCTTCGCGCGATTGCAGCAACGCCGCCCGTGCCGGGCCGTTGGCCACGCTGAAGCGCTGGTCGAGCATGCCCAGCTGGCGCCAGGCGCGGGCGTGTTCTTCGCTGCTGGCCAGCCATTGATTGAAGGCTTCATGCTCGACGGCGCCGCCGTCCCCGGAATCCAGGGACAGTTGCCAGGCAATCGCCGCATCCAGCACCCGCGCGCTGACCGGCCTGGAACTGACCTGGCTCACAGCGGCTGGCCATACAGGGCGATATAGCACTGGCGAATGCCCTGGGCCAGGTACTGCCGCACACGGGGCACGGAAACCCCCAGGCGCTGGGCGATTTCGGCATGGCCCAGGCCGTCGAGGCGGTTATAGAGGAAGGCGGCGCGGGCCTTGCTGGAGAGTTTGCCGAGCAGGCGGTCGATGGCCTTGAGGTCTTCGAGGATCAGGTGCTGCGCTTCTGGGGACGGGTGTTCGCTTTCCGGGAGCAGCATCAGTTCGCTGAGGTACGCCTGTTCCAGCGCGGCGCGGCGGAAATAGTCAAACAACAGGCCCTTGGCGATGGCCACCAGGAATGCCCGGGGTTCGCGGGGTTCGCGCAGTTCTGCACGGCCCAGCAGGCGCATGAAGGTGTCCTGGCTCAGGTCCTCGGCCCGGCTGGGGCAGGCTACGTTGCGCCGCAGCCACGCCAGCAGCCAGCCGCGATGGTCACGGTACAACGCGCCAACGAGCTCACGGTGGGGACTTTGGGCTGACGACAAGGCATCACCAATCGAGATGTTTAAACTAACGAGAATTATTCGCGATTGTGGCAGAGGCAGCGCATGGGTGCAATTGGCGTTGGTCGGCTGATGCTGCCTATAGGGAGGGGGCCTGCTTGCGACGTTTCCACTGGCCCAGGCGCTGCTGCAACGCGCCAGGGCTGTCCAGCCCTTGCTGGCGGGCGCGGCTGAACAGAATCAACATCAGTTCGGCAGTGGCCAGGGCATCGGCGCTGGCATGATGGCGCTCACCCACCTGCAGGTTGAAATGGGCGAGCCAGTCATCCAGGCCCGCTTCGCGGATATGCGCTTGCGGGCACAGCAGCGGCGCCAGGTCCGCCACGTCGAGGAATGGATGAGCCAGGCGATAACCCAGGCTGTCCTTGAGCGCGCGCCCAAGCATGTGTTGGTCGAACGGGGCATGGAACGCCAGCAGCGGGCTGTCGCCGACAAAGTCCATGAAGTCCAGCAGCGCCTCGACCGGATCGCACCCGGCGGCGATTGCACTGGGGCCGAGGCCGTGGATCAGTACGCTGGGGCTGAGTTTGGTTTCCGCCCGCTGCAGGGTCCGTTCAAACTGCTGGGAAAAGTCGATGGCGCCGTCTTCGATCACCACCGCGCCAATCGATAGTACCTGGTCGCGATTAAGGTTCAGGCCGCTGGTTTCCAGGTCCAGCACCACCCAGCGCTGCTCGCGCAGACTGTGCTCGCCGAGCGCCTTGGGGGCGGCCAGTTGTTGCAGGCGCGCCTGTTGCCGGGCATCCAGGCCTGGCCGGGCAGGGCGCAGCCAATTGAACAGGCTCACAGCTGATACCTCAGGGCCAGGCTGCTTTGCAGGCGTTGGGCCTGGCGCAGGGATTCGCGCAGGATGCGCCGGTCCAGATGGTTGAGGCTGTCGGGATCGACCCGATTGGAGTACGGCAGGTTCTCGCGGGTCTGCAACTGGTGCTGCTGCATGCGGGTTTGCTGGATAAAGTGATAGGCCTCTTCATAGGCCGCGCCGTCCAGGCGTTCGATCACGGCCTTATCCACCAGTTGGCGCAAGCGCTCCAGGGTGTTGTTGGCGGCGATACCATTGGCCAGGGCCAGCAGGCGGGCGCCATCGACGAAGGGCGTGAGGCCTTGCACCTTAAGGTCGAGGGTGGCCTTGTCCGCGCCCTTGCGCGTCAGCACAAAGTCGCGGAAACGCCCCACCGGCGGGCGCTGGCGCAAGGCGTTCTCGGCCAGCAGGCGCTGGAACAAGCGGTTGTCCGCCACCTGCTCAAGAATGCCCTGGCGCAGTTGCTCGCAGCCTTGTTCATCGCCCCACACCACCCGCAGGTCGAAGTAGATGCTGGATTTGAGCAGGTTCTCTGGCGTCGCCTCGCGGATCATCGCGGCAAAGCGCCGGGCCCATTCGGCACGGGACAGGCACAGCTCGGGGTTGCCGGCCATGATATTGCCCTTGCACAGGGTAAAGCCGCACAGCGTCAGGCTCTGGTTGATCTGCTGCGCCAGGGGCAGCAGCAGGCCGCGAATCTCGGCGGCATGGGCGGCGTCGCGGGCCTCGAACAGGATGCCGTTGTCCTGGTCGGTATGCAGGGTTTGCTCGCGGCGGCCTTCGCTGCCGAAACACAGCCAGCTGAAGGGCACGCCGGGGTCGCCTTTGTCGGCGATGCTCAGTTCGATGACCCGGCACACCGTGTGATCGTTGAGCAACGTGATGATATGGGTGATCTGGGTCGAGGACGCGCCATGGGCCAGCATGCGTTCGACCAACTGGCCGATCTCACCCCGGATCGCCACCAGGTTGTCCACCCGGGGCGCATTGCGGATGGTGCGCGCCAGGTGCACCAGGTCGACCCGTTGCAGGGAAAACAGATCGCGCTCGGACACCACGCCACACAGGCGCTGATCCTTGACCAGGCACACATGGGCGATATGCCGTTCGGTCATGGCAATCGCCGCATCGAAGGCACTGTGATCCGGGCTGAGGAAGAACGGCGCCTGGGTCATATGCTGTGCGATGGCCTGGGTGAAGTCACTGGTGCCGTCGGCCACTACATGGCGCAGGTCACGCAGGGTGAAAATCCCCAGGGGCGCCTTGTGCTCATCGACCACCACAATGCTGCCGACCTGCTGCTCATGCATCTGCGTGACCGCCTCACGCAGCGGCGTCAGCGGGCCGCATGTCACCGGATGGCGCATGGCCAATTCGCCGAGGCGGGTGTTCAGCGAATACTGGGTGCCGAGATTTTCCACGGCTTTCTGCTGGACTTGCTGGTTGACCTGGTCCAGCAGGCTGCTGACCCCGCGCAAGGCAAAGTCACGGAACGGGCCGGACAGGGCAAACAGCTTGATAAACGCCGGCTTGTTCAATTGCAGGCAGAAGGTGTCTTCGGCGGCCTTGTGTTCGGTGCGGGTCGCCCGCTCCCCCAGCAGCGCGGCCAGGGGGAAGCATTCGCCAGTGGTGATCTCGAAGGTGGTTTGCGCCGAGTCCGGCCGCTCACCGATCACGCGCCCCTGCTTGACGATATAGAAGTGCTCCACCGGGCCTGCCGACGGCTTGAGAATGCTCTCGCCGGGGCCGTAGAAGCGCAATTGGCACTGCTCCACCAGAAACGCCAGGTGGGCGTTTTCCATCTGGTTGAAGGGCGGGAAGCGTTGCAGGAACTGCAGGGTGCCGTGAATGTTCTGCAACACCGCAGTTTTCCCTGCCTGGGTGAAAGCGTCAGCTTTACTCATAACCATGACCGCAGTTTTTTTGTCGTTATCGTCCCTCATGGTCGGCCCCCACGCAGCGGGTGCCCATTGGACGTAAGTCTAGGTAGCTATCCGGCCTTCAAAAACTAGGGAAAAACCTTACATGAAAATCGTCCCGAACCCGTAGAACGCCCACTAGGAAAACTTTCCGACGAAGTGCACATTGTTCGCCCTTCCGGCGATGTCTGACTTCTGTGCCGGGAGAGTGATAAAAATGACCTGAGAAACGTATGTCCGACGACGATATTTTGAGTGAGGCCGAGCGCGAGGCGCTGAGCGCCGTGATGCTGGAGCCTGATTTGCCGCCGCAACGGGTATTGATCGTGGACGACGATAAAGACTCCTGTGAACTGCTGGCGCAAATTCTCGGGATGGATGGCATTCGTTGCATGACGGCGGACAGTGGCCAGGCCGCGTGGGATTTGTTGAGCGCTAACACGTCCATCGGTTTATTGATCACCGATCTGCGCATGGCACCCAGCAATGGCCTGGAATTGATTCGCCTGGTGCGCAACTCTCCCCGGGCGGCATTGCCGATCATCATCATGTCGGGGGACGCCGACGCACCGGATGTGATCGACGCCATGCATTTGAGCGTGGTGGACTTTTTGCTCAAGCCGATTGATAGCGTGAAGTTGGCGAAGATGGTCAAGCGTGAGTTGGGGATGACGCAGTAGGCGGGGGTTGACCGTTGGTCGGCACTGTCAGATTTCACAGTATCGGCGGTTTTGGGGGGGCCTGTTTAATCGTTGGGAGGGTGCTGGTTTGGGATCAGTGCCTCTAAATGCAGCGAACAGGAGTTCACCATGAGTAATGTATGTAACGGCGTTACAACAGTCGAAGCTACCATCACGGCGCGTGTCGATAAGCAAGATCAAAAATTTTTTCCGAATCGGTTTTCTGGCACTCCATCTGGGGTATCGCTGATCGCCAGTAGTGATACCACGCACCTGAATATTAGCTACGGCCAGCCCCTTGGGCAGGGCACTCACAACTTAACGCACACGCAGTTTCATATAGATTATCTGGACCCTGTAGGACGCACCTTTACTCACTCGGTTGCAGGCACCATCCAGGTGAAAGTTGTCGGTAACGTGCATACGGGTGCATTGACGGGCTTAAAAGTTGACGGAACTGACTCTGGGGCTGGGTCTCAGGCCGAGCTTTCGGGGGACTATGTCATTATTGTCAGTTAAGTCTTGCTACACGCCATATAAAAAAGCCCCGGCCATATAGCCAGGGCTTTTCATTTCAATGACCCGTTACAAACCATTCCTGGCCTTGAACTCCCGCCGCCGCCGATGCAACACCGGCTCGGTATAACCATTGGGCTGTTTGGTCCCTTCAATCACCAACTCCACCGCGGCCTGGAACGCGATATTGCTGTCGAAATCCGGAGCCAGCGGGCGGTACAGCGCATCACCGGCATTCTGCCGATCCACCACCGGCGCCATGCGCTTGAGGCTTTCCAGCACCTGGGCTTCGTTGACGACGCCATGGCGCAGCCAGTTGGCAATGTGCTGGCTGGAAATACGCAGGGTGGCGCGGTCTTCCATCAGGCCCACATCATGGATGTCTGGCACTTTCGAGCAACCCACGCCCTGGTCGATCCAGCGCACCACATAACCGAGGATGCCCTGGGCGTTGTTGTCCAGTTCGTTGCGGATGTCTTCCTCGGACCAGTCGGTGTTCTGCGCCAGGGGGATGGTCAGGATATCGTCCACCGAAGCCCGTGCGCGCGTGGCCAGTTCGGCCTGGCGGGCAAACACGTCGACCTTGTGGTAATGCAACGCGTGCAAGGCCGCGGCGGTCGGCGACGGCACCCACGCGGTGTTGGCGCCGGCCAGCGGGTGCGCGATTTTCTGTTCGAGCATGGCCGCCATCAGGTCGGGCATGGCCCACATGCCTTTACCGATCTGCGCGCGGCCTTGCAGGCCGGTGCTCAGGCCGATATCAACGTTCCAGTTCTCGTAGGCGCCAATCCATTTTTCGGCCTTCATCGCGGCTTTGCGCACCATTGCACCGGCTTCCATGGAGGTGTGGATCTCGTCGCCGGTACGGTCGAGGAAGCCGGTGTTGATAAACACCACGCGCTCGCTGGCCGCCTTGATGCAGGCCTTGAGGTTGACCGTGGTGCGGCGCTCCTCGTCCATGATCCCGACCTTGAGGGTGTTGTGCGGCAGGTTCAGCACGTGTTCGATGCGGCCGAACAGCTCGTTGGTAAACGCCGCTTCTTCCGGGCCGTGCATTTTCGGCTTGACGATATACACCGAGCCGGTACGGCTGTTCTTGCGGCTGTTGTTGCCATTGAGGCTGTGGACCGCGGCCAGGCTGGTGATCAGGCCATCGAGGATGCCTTCGGGCACTTCATTGCCCTGGGCGTCGAGGATTGCGTCGATGGTCATCAGGTGGCCAACGTTACGCACGAACAACAGCGAGCGACCATGCAAGGTCACCGCGTTGCCATCGACACCGGTGTAGGTGCGGTCGGCGTTCATGGTACGGGTGAAGGTCTTGCCGCCCTTGGCCACTTCTTCGGCCAGGTCGCCCTTCATCAGGCCGAGCCAGTTGCGGTAGATCACCACTTTGTCATCGGCATCGACGGCGGCCACCGAGTCTTCGCAATCCATGATGGTGGTCAGCGCGGCTTCCATCAGGATGTCTTTGACGCCGGCGGCGTCGGTCTGGCCGACCGGGGTGCTGGCGTCGACCTGGATTTCAAAATGCAGGCCGTTGTGCTTCAACAAGATGGCGATGGGCTGGGCGGCATCGCCCTGGTAGCCGATCAACTGGGCATCGCTGCGCAGGCCGCTGTTGCTGCCGCCCTTGAGGCTGACCACCAGCTTGCCCTCGACGATCTTGTAGGCGGTGGAATCGGCATGGCTGCCGGCGGCGAGCGGGGCGGCTTCGTCGAGGAAGGCACGGGCGAAGGCGATGACTTTGTCGCCACGCACCTTGTTGTAGCCCTGGCCTTTCTCGGCGCCGTTGGCTTCGCTGATGGCGTCGGTGCCATATAGCGCGTCGTACAGCGAGCCCCAGCGCGCGTTGGAGGCGTTGAGGGCGAACCGCGCATTCATCACCGGCACCACCAGCTGTGGGCCGGCCATGCGGGCGATTTCGTCATCGACGTTTTGGGTGGTCGCCTGGAAATCCGCCGCTTCTGGCAGCAGGTAGCCAATATCTTGCAGGAAGGCTTTGTAGGCCACCGCGTCGTGGGCCTGGCCGGCGTGGGTCTGGTGCCAGGCATCGATCCGCGCTTGGAAATCGTCGCGTTTGGCGAGTAGGGCTTTGTTCTTCGGTGCCAGGTCGTGGATGACCTTGTCGGCACCGGCCCAGAACTGGTCGGCGGTCAGGCCGGTACCGGGAATGGCTTCGTTGTTCACGAAGTCGAACAGGACTTTGGCGACCTGCAGGCCACCGACTTGAACGTGTTCAGTCATTGCTTGCCTCACTCTGCGGAGCTAATTCGCTTTTCAGCTTTTCAATTTACCAATGAAGCCTCTGGCCATTTAAACCACAAACCCGGCACCAGTACATGCCATCACGGCGGCTGGGTGGTTCCAATCAACGGCGCAAGGCTGGCTGACGGGGTGTTCGGGGTTGCGACGGCGCCTGGGCAGACATCGACCTAACGTTATGTAGTGCGCGCCGAGGCATACTACATGATGAGTTGCGGTTGTGAAAATCAGACTAAATACGTCGTTTAGCGACCCACTTTGGTTGTACGGTCACAGCGGGGTACGGGATGTTCTCAAAAAACCAATGGATTGTTCCAGATAAATATAAAAATGGTACACGATTTGTTTTTCTTCACCGGCCTGCGGTCAAGGTGGGAGCCGGCGTATCTGCCTATACTGGCTAGTCCACAACAAGAGGGCTGTCGCCATGGAGCATCTCGTACTCACTGTTATCGCCGCCGACAAACCCGGCGTGGTTGAACGTGTCGCCCACTGCATTGCCGAGCGCGGTGGCAACTGGCTGGAAAGTCGCATGGCCCATATGGCCGGGCAATTTGCCGGGATCCTGCGGGTCAGTGTGCCGATGGAGAACCGCAGTGAGCTGGTCAGCGCCCTGGAGGACCTGTCCACCCATGGCATCCGGGTGCTGGTGGGCGAGAGCAGCGGCACGCAGGCGTCGGCCAGCAAGCCGATCCTGATGACCCTGGTGGGCAATGACCGACCCGGCATCGTGCGTGAGATCACCGCGCTATTGAGCAAGCAAGGGGTCAACCTGGAGCGCCTGAGCACCGACGTGCGTCCGGCGCCCATGAGCAGTGACCCGTTGTTTCACGCCGAAGCCGCGCTGGCGGTGCCTTCCAGCCTGGCATTGGATGAGTTGCAGGCGGCCCTGGAAACCCTGGCCGATGATTTGATGGTGGAACTGCAACTGCGCAGCGAGGAATAACCCTCCACAGGGTTGTTCATGGAAATCTTGCATGGGCCTGTGGATAAACTGTAGAGAGCCGGCGCCAGGCCACGGCAGCCGTGGCCTGCAAAGCTTTGTACGTTATTTGATCAGCGTTTGCGCAGGCTGAGCCACGCATCGATGCTGTACACCGCCAGCCCTGCCCAGATAAACACAAAGGCCACCAGGCTGGCGGGGCTCATGTGTTCATCGAACAGCAGCACCGCCTGCAGCAGCACCAGGGTCGGCGCCAAGTACTGTAGGAAGCCGAGGGTGGTGTAGGGCAAATGCCGCGCTGCGGCGTTGAAACACACCAGCGGAATCAATGTCACCGGGCCTGCGGCCACCAGCCACCAGGCCTCGGACGTGCTCCAGAACGCCATATTGGCGCTATGGGCGGCGGGGTTGAGCAGCAGCCATGCCAGGGCAATCGGCACCAGCATCCAGGTTTCCACCACCAGCCCGGGCAGCGCCTTGACCGGCGCCTGCTTGCGGATCAAGCCATAGAAGCCAAAGGTCAGCGCCAGCACCAGCGACACCCACGGCAAACTGCCGACCTGCCACACCTGTTGCATCACCCCCACGGCGGCCAGCCCGACGGCCACCCATTGCAGGCGCCGCAGGCGTTCGCCGAGGATCAGCATGCCCAGCAGCACGTTGACCAGCGGGTTGATGTAGTAACCCAGGCTGGCTTCGAGCATGCGCCCACTGTTGACCGACCACACATAGGTCAGCCAGTTGCCGGCGATCAGCGAGCCGCTCAACGCCAGGATCGCCAGGCGCTTGGGGTTGTCCCGCAGTTCGCGCCACCAACCGGGATGTTTCCACACCAGCAGCAACAAACCGCCGAACAGCGCCGACCACAGCACGCGGTGGACGATGATTTCGGCGGCCGGCACGCTGGCGATGGCTTTGAAGTAGAGGGGGAACAGGCCCCAGATGATGTAGGCACTGAGGCCCAGGATATACCCGCGACGCGGGTTGGCGGCTTGCATGCAGAATCCTTGCTTAGGCAGCTAACAATGCTGCGATTGTAAGGATGTTTATCAGCAAATGTGTGCTGAAAACGTAATCACCGCAAAACGTGTATGAGCCGGCTTGCCGGCTCATACAAGGGTCAGAAGAGTTTCAGGGGCTCTTCGTTAAGCGCCGACAATTGCTCGCGCAGGGCCAGAACCTGATCGCCCCAATACCGCTCGCTGCCAAACCACGGGAAGCTGTGGGGGAACGCCGGGTCATCCCAGCGCCGCGCCAGCCACGCGCTGTAGTGCATCAGGCGCAGGGCGCGCAGGGGTTCGATCAGGGCCAGTTCGCGGGGATCGAAGTCGTGGAACTCCTGGTAGCCGTCCATCAACTCTGACAGCTGCCCCAGGCATTCCTGGCGATCGCCGGCGAGCATCATCCACAAATCCTGTACCGCCGGGCCCATGCGGCAGTCGTCGAGGTCGACGATATGGAACATCTCGTCGCGGCACATCATGTTGCCGGGGTGGCAGTCGCCATGCATGCGGATGTTCTTGTGCGGCGTGGCGCTGTACACATCCTCCACGCGCTTGAGCAGGTCGCGGGCCACGGATTCGTAGGCGGGCAACAGGCTCTTGGGGATGAAATTGCCGTCGAGCAGGGTGTTCAGGGAGTCATGGCCGAAGTTCTTCACGCCCAGGGCTTCGCGGTGCTCGAAGGGGCGGGTGGCGCCCACCGCATGCAAGCGCCCGAGCAATTGCCCAAGGCGGTACAACTGATCGAGGTTGCCCGGCTCCGGCGCCCGCCCACCACGGCGGGGGAACAGGGTAAAACGAAAGCCCGCGTGCTCGAACAGGCTTGCGCCGTTATGGATCATCGGGGCCACGACCGGCACGTCGCACTCGGCCAGTTCAAAGGTGAAGCGGTGTTCTTCGAGGATCGCCTCGTTGGTCCAGCGCTGGGGCCGGTAGAACTTGGCGATCAGCGGCTCGCTGTCTTCGATGCCGACTTGATAGACACGGTTTTCGTAGCTGTTGAGCGCCAATACGCGAGCATCGCTGAGGAAACCGATGCTTTCGACTGCGTCGAGAACCAGGTCGGGGGTCAATGTTTCAAACGGGTGGGCCATGCGAACTCCTGCGCGCAGCAGGTCGCCGCGTCCGGCCGGGTATGGTAGCGCACCGGGCCCTGGATAGGTGGTGTGTGTGGTGGGAGCGGGCTTGCCCGCGATGAGTCCCTAAAGATCACCTACACCGGCGTGCCCAACAGCACATTGCTCGGCGCGAACTGCACCTGGACCTGCTTCCCCTCACCGGCCCCCTGCGCCTTGAGCTGCTCGGGCGCCACCAGCGCGCACAGCACCAGGCCACTGGGCAAGGCGATGCGCACCTCGCTGGGGCCATCATCGGCCTCAAGAACCGCCTCGACCTGGCCGCCCATGCAGTTGAACCCAGGCGTCGGCGCCTGGTCGGCAGCAATCAGCTCCAGCCACCCGGCCTTGATCAATGCCACCACCTGCGTGCCGATTTCCAGCTCCAGGCGCAGGGTGCTGTCATGGGTGATCTGCGCATCGAGGGTCAAGCCGCCGGCCAGTTCCAGGCGCACCCGATCATTGCGGCCGTGGCGGTTGATGGCGATCACCTGGCCATGCAATTGGTTGCGCGCGCTGGTGCGCAGCATCAGGCGGCCCAGCAGGTTGAAGTCGCTGGCGTCTTCGGCCGCCTCCAGCACCTGGGCTTGCAGGGTTTGCAGGCGTTGATACAGGCGCAGCACCCGTTCGCCCTCTGCCGATAACCGCGCACCGCCGCCGCCCTTGCCGCCCACACTGCGTTCGACCAGGGGCTTTTGCGCCAGGTTGTTCAATTCATCGATGGCATCCCAGGCCGCCTTGTAACTCAAGCCGGCGCTTTTCGCGGCACGGGTGATGGAGCCCTGCTCGGCGATATGTTGCAGCAAGGCGATGCGCTGCGGGCGACGGACGATATGTTGGCTCAACAGGGACGGTAACGGCATGGCGAACGGCTGCACACTGGCTGGGGTGCACAGGACGTTGCGGGCAGGCGGCGCCAGAGTCAAGTCATGTGCCAGGCTTGGGCGTGCGCGCCAGGCAATACACGTCGACCTGACGCGCACCGGCATGCAGCAGTAAGCGGGCCAGGCTGTGGGCGGTGGCGCCGGTGGTCAGCACATCGTCTACCAGCGCCAGGTGCTGGCCCTGCACCTGTGCGCCAGGGGCCAGGGCAAAGGCCTTGAGCAGGTTGCGCTGGCGTTGTTTGGCGTCCAGTTGTTGCTGGGCGATGGTGGCATGGGGGCGCAACAGCAGGTGTTCATCCAGGGGCAGGTCGAGGTCCCGGCTCAGCCAGCGGGCGAGCATAGTGGCCTGGTTATAGCCGCGTTGGCGTAGGCGTTTGGCGGCCATCGGCACCGCAAGCAAGCGGTCGGGCCGCGTCAGTTCGGCGTTGTCGAAGCGGTCTTGCAGGCATTGCCCCAACAGGCTCGCCAGCAGGTGGCCCAGGGGCCATTTGCCCTGGTGCTTGAAGCGGCTGATCAGGCTGTCCAGCGGAAAACTGTAGCGCCAGGGCGCAACCACCTGTTTGAACGCAGGTGGCGACCGCACGCATTGGCCGCAGATCAGGCCGCTCGCCGGCAAGGGCAGGGCACACACCTGGCAGCCGTGCGTCAGCCACGGCAGGTCGATTTCGCAGGCGTTACACACGGTCGAAGATGAATCCGTGGCTTCATCGCAGATCAAGCAGGTTTGATTGCTTTTTAACCAGATGTAAACTTCGTGTTTGTAGTCAGGTTGACAGTGCATGAATCTTCCTTAAATATGCCGAGCATCCGTGTCGTGCCTGTGGGTATTACCCTCCCCACAGCGCTTGCCCAAGCATAAACAAGGAATCGCCCATGAGCGCCAGCCTCACTGCCACCTTGCGTCATGACTGGTCTTTGGCCGAAGTCAAAGCCCTGTTCGTCCAGCCGTTCAATGACCTGCTGTTCCAGGCGCAGACCGTGCACCGCGCGCATTTCGATGCCAACCGCGTGCAGGTGTCCACCTTGTTGTCGATCAAGACCGGCGCCTGCCCGGAAGATTGCAAATATTGTCCGCAGTCGGGCCACTACAACACCGGCCTGGAAAAAGAAAAGCTGATGGAGGTGCAGAAAGTCCTCGAAGAGGCGGCGCGCGCCAAGGCCATCGGCTCGACCCGCTTCTGCATGGGCGCCGCCTGGAAGCACCCGTCGGCCAAAGACATGCCCTACGTGTTGCAGATGGTCAAGGGCGTGAAGGCCATGGGCCTGGAAACCTGCATGACCCTCGGCCGTCTCGACCAGGACCAGACCGAGGCCCTGGCCCAGGCCGGCCTGGACTACTACAACCACAACCTGGATACCTCGCCGGAGTTCTACGGCTCGATCATCACCACCCGCACCTACAGCGAACGCCTGCAGACCCTGGCGTATGTGCGTGACTCGGGGATGAAGATCTGCTCGGGCGGCATCCTCGGCATGGGCGAGTCCCTGGACGACCGCGCCAACCTGCTGATCCAACTGGCCAACCTGCCGGAGCATCCCGAATCGGTGCCGATCAACATGCTGGTCAAGGTGGCCGGTACGCCGCTTGAGAATGCCGAGGATATCGACCCGTTCGACTTTATCCGCATGCTCGCCGTGGCCCGTATCCTGATGCCGCAATCCCATGTGCGCCTGTCTGCCGGCCGCGAGGCGATGAACGAGCAGATGCAGGCCCTGGCGTTCTTTGCCGGTGCCAACTCGATCTTCTACGGCGAAAAATTGCTGACCACCGCCAACCCGCAGGCGGACAAGGACATGCAACTGTTCTCGCGCCTGGGCATCCTGCCCGAAGCCCGCGAAGAACATGCCGATGAAGTGCACCAGGCGGCGATTGAGCAGGCGTTGGTCGAGCAGAAAAGCAGCGAGCAGTTCTACAACGCGGCCGTCTGACCCCCATCCCCCTATTGGAATGCAATCCAAATGTGGGAGCTGGCTTGCCTGCGATAACGACCTATCAGTCACCTCATGTATTGGCTGACCCACCGCTATCGCAGGCAAGCCAGCTCCCACAGTGGGTCGAGTTCAACCTGATCTACCGAGGCCAGCATGTCTTTCGATCTCGCCGCGCGCCTCGCTGCCCGCCGTACAGAGCATCTCTATCGCCAGCGCCCACTGCTGCAAAGCCCTCAGGGCCCGCAAGTGGTGGTGGACGGCCAGCCGCTATTGGCCTTTTGCAATAACGACTACCTGGGCCTGGCCAATCACCCACAAGTGATCGAGGCCTGGCAGGCCGGCGCGGCCCGTTGGGGCGTGGGCGGTGGCGCCTCACACTTGGTGGTCGGCCACAGCACCCCGCACCATGCGTTGGAGGAGGCGCTGGCCGAATTCACCGGCCGCCCACGTGCCTTGCTGTTCACCACCGGCTATATGGCCAACCTTGGAGCTGTCACCGCCTTGGTGGGGCAGGGCGATACGGTGCTCGAAGACCGGCTCAACCACGCGTCCCTGCTGGATGCGGGTTTACTCTCTGGCGCACGCTTCAATCGTTATCTGCACAACGATGCGGTCAGCCTGGCCAAGCGCCTGGAAAAGGCCTGCGGCAATACCCTGGTGGTCACCGACGGTGTGTTCAGCATGGACGGCAACCTGGCGGACCTGCCGGCGCTGGCCCGCGAGACCCGGGCCAAGGACGCCTGGCTGATGGTGGATGACGCCCATGGCTTCGGGCCGCTGGGCGCCACGGGCGGCGGGATTGTCGAGCATTTCGGCCTGAGCCAGGAGGATGTGCCGGTATTGGTCGGCACCCTGGGCAAGGCCTTCGGCACCGCCGGGGCGTTTGTGGCTGGCAGCGAGGACCTGATCGAAAGCCTGATTCAGTTCGCCCGCCCATACATTTACACCACCAGCCAACCGCCGGCGCAGGCCTGCGCCACCCTGAAAAGCCTGGAGCTGCTGCGCAGCGAGCACTGGCGGCGCGAGCATCTGCACGCGCTGATCCGCCAGTTCCGTCAGGGCGCGGAGCAGATCGGTCTGGCGCTGATGGACAGCTTCACGCCGATCCAGCCGATCATGATTGGCGACAGTGGCCGGGCGATGCGCCTGTCACAGATGCTGCGCGAGCGCGGGATCATGGTCACGGCCATCCGCCCGCCCACGGTGCCGGCTGGCAGCGCGCGCTTGCGCGTGACCTTGACCGCTGCCCACAGCGAGGCGCAGGTACGGCTATTGTTAGAGGCATTGGACGAGTGTTTCCGCTTGTCAGGCCGGGAGTCCGACCATGCGTGACCGACTGATATTGCTTCCCGGCTGGGGCCTGGGGGTCTCGCCGCTGGAACCCTTGGCCGCCGCCTTGCGCGGCCTGGACGAGCGCCTGCGGGTGGATATCGAGCCGTTGCCGGCGCTGGTGGGCAGCGACCTCGACGAATGGCTCGACGAACTCGACGCCACCTTGCCCGATAACGCCTGGCTGGGCGGCTGGTCGTTGGGCGGGATGCTTGCGTCCGAGTTGGCGGCACGGCGCGGCGAGCGCTGCTGCGGCCTGCTGACCTTGGCCAGCAACCCCTGTTTTGTAGCGCATGAGGGCTGGCCCAGCGCGATGCCAGCGCAGGCGTTCGATGGGTTCCTGGCCGGCTGCCATGCCGACTCGCAAGTCACCCTCAAACGCTTCGGCCTGCTGTGCGCCAAGGGTACGCACGACCCACGGGGCATCGCGCGGCTGCTGGTCAGCAGCGCGCCGGCGGCCCCTTCCAGGGTGCTGATGAGCGGCCTTGAGCTGCTCGCGCAACTGGATACTCGCGAGGCCTTGCAGGCCTTTCGTGGCCCGCAGTTGCATCTGTTTGCCGGCCTGGATGAGTTGGTGCCCTGTGAGGCGGCTATTGAGTTGTTGAAGTTGCTGCCAGATGTCGAAGTCGGTCTGATTGAACAGGCCGGCCACGCTTTCCTACTGGACAACCCCCACGGAGTGGCGGGGGCGATCCAGGCTTTTTTGCATGAGTGCGGTGATGACTGATTTGTCCCATCCTCCCCTGCCGGGCGCCTTGCCCGACAAGCGCCAGGTCGCGGCGTCGTTTTCCAGGGCGGCGGCCAGTTATGACAGTGTGGCCGCGTTGCAGCGTGACGTGGGCAGCGCGCTGATCCAGCGCCTGCCGCCGGCGCTGATACCCGGGCGCTGGCTCGACCTGGGTTGCGGCACCGGGTTTTTCAGCCGCGCATTGAACACCGTGTTTCCCCAGGGCCAAGGCCTGGCGCTGGATATCGCCGAAGGCATGCTCAACCACGCACGGCCCCTGGGCGGTGCCGAGCACTTTATCGCCGGGGATGCCGAGCGCTTGCCGCTACGCGATGCAAGCTGCGGGTTGATCTTCTCCAGCCTGGCGGTGCAGTGGTGTGCCGATTTTGCCGCAGTGCTCAGTGAAGCCCGGCGAGTGCTGCAGCCTGGCGGGGTGCTGGCGTTTGCCAGCCTGTGCGTCGGCACGCTGGATGAGCTGCGCGAAAGCTGGCGGGCGGTAGACGGGATGGTGCACGTCAATCGCTTTCGCCTGTTCAGCACGTATCAACAGCTGTGCGCGGCCAGTGGTTTGCGCGTGGTGAGCCTGGAGCAGCGCCCCCATGTGTTGCATTACCCGGATGTACGCAGCCTGACCTACGAATTGAAAGCCTTGGGGGCGCACAATCTGAACCCGGGGCGCCCTGGAGGCTTGACGGGCCGGGCACGGATTGTTGCACTGGTGCAGGCCTACGAGCAGTTCCGCCAGGCCCGGGGGCTGCCGGCCACTTATCAAGTCGTGTACGCCGTATTGGAGAAACCATTATGAGCGCTGCCTATTTCATCACCGGCACCGACACCGATGTCGGCAAGACCACCGTTGCGGCCGGCCTGCTGCACGCCGCGCGGCAAGCGGGCAAGAGTACCGCCGCCGGCAAGCCTGTGGCGTCGGGCTGTGAAGTGACCCCCCGCGGCTTGCGTAACGCCGATGCCCTGGCCTTGCTGGCCGAGTGCTCGTTGCCGCTGGCCTATGCGGAAGTCAATCCACTGGCCTTCGAGCCAGCCATCGCGCCGCACCTGGCGGCCCGCGAAGCCGGTGTGGCGTTGACCGTGCAGGCCCTGCTCAAGCCGATGCAGCACATCCTTGGGCAACACGCGGACTTCACGTTGATCGAAGGTGCAGGCGGCTGGCGCGTGCCACTGGCCGGCCAGGACAACCTGTCGGACTTGGCCAAGGCCTTGCAATTGCCGGTGATCCTGGTGGTGGGCGTGCGCCTGGGCTGTATCAATCATGCGTTGTTGAGCGCCGAAGCCATCGCCCGGGACGGGTTGCCGCTGGCGGGGTGGGTGGCCAATATCATCGACCCGAAGACCTCCCGTCTGGAAGAGAACCTCGCCACCTTGGCCGAACGCCTGCCGGCGCCGTGCCTGGGCCGAGTGCCAAGGCTCAAGCAGGCCACGGCCGAAGCGGTGGCCGAGTACCTGCAACTGGACTTGCTTGATTAGTTTTGGCTACCGTTAAGGCATTATGCCATTAGTGTTATTGACGGGCCTTTTGCAAGATTGTCTGCTTCAATAAGGGTTCACGATTGATTACAAGGCAGGTGCACGCCATGGACATCTCTGGAAGCAGTGCGTTTTATTCAGGCCTGAGCACTATCCAGGCCGGGCAGAACCGCGTCGACCAGGCCGCCGGTAACATTGCCAGTGCCGCCACCGGCCAGCCTTCGGATGCGCAGAATGACCGCTTGCAGGCGGTCAATCGCGGCCAGCCGACCGACTCGGCGAGCAATATGGTGGAACTGGCCGAGGGCAAGTTTCAGGTGGAGCTGGGGGCGAAAGTTGCCAAGGCTTCCGACGAAATGCTCGGCACGCTGATCGACACCTACGCCTGATCCTCCCCCCGACTCTCCTGTAGGCGCCAGCCGGCGCCTACCTTTATCCCCCCTTGGAATTTGTGCGGCATCACGCTGCAGGCCTCGTCGCGCCTGGCGTTGACCTGTGTCATGACAAACGGCAGCCGCTGGGCGCTTGACAAGGATTGGGCGTAAACGTATGTTTCAAACAACTGTTTGACCGCTACAACAAATCCACGCGGTTGTTCATTCCAGGATTCATCAGCAGAGGTTTATCGCTATGCCTGACTACAAGGCCCCCTTGCGTGATATTCGCTTCGTTCGTGACGAACTGCTCGGCTACGAAGCGCACTATCAGAGTCTGCCGGCTTGCCAGGACGCTACCCCAGACATGGTTGACGCCATTCTTGAAGAAGGCGCCAAGTTTTGTGAGCAAGTGCTGGCCCCGTTGAACCGCGTCGGTGACATCGAAGGGTGCACCTGGAGCGAGTCAGGCGTTAAAACCCCTACTGGTTTCAAAGAAGCCTACAAGCAATTCGTCGAAGGCGGCTGGCCGAGCCTGGCCCACGACGTCGCGCACGGCGGCCAAGGCCTGCCGGAATCCCTGGGCCTGGCCGTCAGCGAGATGGTCGGTGAAGCCAACTGGTCGTGGGGCATGTACCCAGGCCTGTCCCATGGCGCGATGAATACCATTTCCGAGCACGGCACCCCCGAGCAGCAAGATGCCTACCTGACCAAACTGGTCTCGGGCGAGTGGACCGGCACCATGTGCCTGACCGAACCGCACTGCGGCACCGACCTGGGCATGCTGCGCACCAAGGCCGAGCCTCAGGCCGACGGTTCCTACAAAGTCTCCGGGACCAAGATCTTTATCTCGGCCGGTGAGCACGACATGGCCGACAACATCGTCCACATCGTACTGGCCCGCCTGCCGGATGCTCCGGCTGGCACCAAAGGCATTTCGCTGTTTATCGTGCCTAAGTTCCTACCCAACGCCGATGGTTCGGTGGGTGAGCGCAACGCGGTGTCCTGTGGCTCCCTGGAACACAAGATGGGCATCCACGGCAACGCCACTTGCGTGATGAACTTCGACGCGGCCACCGGTTACCTGATCGGCCCAGCGAACAAAGGCCTGAACTGCATGTTCACCTTTATGAACACCGCTCGCCTGGGGACCGCGCTGCAAGGCCTGTCCCACGCCGAGATCGGTTTCCAGGGTGGCCTCAAATATGCCCGTGACCGCCTGCAAATGCGTTCCCTGACGGGCCCGAAAGCGCCGGACAAGGCCGCCGACCCGATCATCGTGCACCCTGATGTACGCCGCATGCTGTTGACCATGAAAGCCTTCGCCGAAGGCAACCGTGCGATGGTGTACTTCACCGCCAAGCAAGTGGACATCGTCAAGTACGGCACCGACGACGAAGCCAAGAAACAGGCGGATGGCCTGCTGGCCTTCATGACCCCAATCGCCAAGGCGTTCATGACCGAAGTCGGTTTTGAATCCGCCAACCACGGCGTACAGATCTACGGCGGCCACGGTTTTATCGCCGAGTGGGGCATGGAGCAGAACGTTCGCGACAGCCGCATCTCGATGCTGTACGAAGGCACCACCGGTATCCAGGCCCTGGACCTGCTCGGCCGTAAAGTGCTGATGACCCAGGGCGAAGCGCTCAAGGGTTTCACCAAGATCGTGCACAAGTTCTGCCAGGCCAACGAAGACAACGCAGCGGTCAGCGAGTTCGTCGCACCGCTGGCGGCACTGAACAAGGAATGGGGCGAGTTGACCATGAAGGTCGGCATGGCCGCCATGAAGGACCGTGAAGAAGTCGGTGCCGCGTCGGTGGACTACCTGATGTACTCCGGTTATGCCTGCCTGGCGTACTTCTGGGCCGACATGGCGCGCCTGGCTGCCGAAAAACTGGCTGCCGGCACCAGCGAAGAAGGCTTCTACACCGCCAAGCTGCAGACCGCGCGCTTCTACTTCCAGCGCATCCTGCCGCGTACCCGCACCCACGTCGCTACCATGCTGTCGGGCGCCAACAACCTGATGGACATGAAAGAAGAGAACTTCGACCTGGGCTACTAAGCCTCGGCGGGTTCCCTGCCAAGCCGCCGCTCTTTCGGGAGCGGCGGCTTTTTTGTGGGAGGGTGAAAAAACCTGAGTGGCGCGCTCAGGGATTGCGCCTTGCTGCCGTTACAGTGATGGCAATGTGACGTAGGTCACATTGAGTGTGCTTAACTGTGAGCAGCGAAGGCACTGTGCCATCTTTTTTTTGTGGGTCGGAGCTTTACCCTTGTCGCGCGCGTCTGCTGTACGTTTCAGTCATTTCCTACCATCGTTGCTGTTATTGCTGGCGGGGTTGTCGGCTGCTTACGTCAAGGACCTCAGCGTCTTCTTCACCTCGCTGTTCAATGTCCTGCCGACCCTGGTGCTGTTGCTGGGCGGTGCCTATTGCGCGGTGTACCGCCGCCAGCGTGAGCTGTTCCTGATGGTGACGGTGTACGTTGCCTACTTCCTGCTGGACACCCAGACCGATTTTTATCGTGACCATGGCCGCGTGCGCGAAGACGCCGCCGTGGTGTTCCATCTGGTGTGCCTGCTGTTGCCAATGTTGTTCAGCATCTATGCCCTATGGCAGGAAAAAACCCACCTGTTCCGCGACTTTATCGCACGCTGTGCGGTGCTGCTCGCCGTAGGCAGCGTGGCCCTGGGCCTGGAGCAGAGTTACCCGGAGCCGTTGCTCAACTGGCTGGCGGAAATTCGCTGGCCGGCGCTGCATGGGGCGTGGATGAGCTTGATCCAGCTGTCATACCCGGTGTTCCTGCTGGGCTTTGTTGCACTGGCGGCGCAGTACTGGCGCGAGCCTCGGCCGTTGCATGCCGCGCAACTGGTGGGGTTGCTGGGGATATTCTGGATGTTGCCGCAGACCTTTATCCTGCCGTTCACCCTGAACATCATGTGCAGCCAGGTGATGTTGATGATTGCCGCGGGGGTGTCCCATGAGGCCTATCAGATGGCCTTTCGCGATGAACTCACCGGCCTGCCGGGACGCCGCGCCCTCAATGAGCGCATGCAGCGCCTGGGCCGCAACTATGTGCTGGCGATGAGCGACGTCGACCACTTCAAGCGGTTCAATGACACCCACGGCCATGACGTCGGCGACCAGGTGCTGCGGTTGGTGGCCAGCAAACTGTCGAAAGTCGGCGGCGGCGGCCGGGCCTATCGGTATGGTGGCGAAGAGTTTGCCGTGGTGTTTGCCGGCAAGACCCTGGACGAATGCCTGCCGCACCTGGAAGCAATCCGCGAGATCATTGCCAACTACCACATCAAGTTGCGCAACCCGGACAGCCGCCCTCAGGACGATCAGCAGGGGCGCCAGCGCCGTTCGGGCACGGGGGCGTCCAGTGTGTCGGTGACGGTGAGCATCGGCGTCGCCGAGCGCCAGGCCGAGCAGCGCACCCCGGAAGAGGTGCTCAAGTCCGCTGACCAGGCGCTGTACAACGCTAAGGGCGCCGGGCGTAACTGCGTGGTTGCCGCCGGGCAGAACCGCCGTGGCGCGGTGCGCATGCAGGGCGCTGCCGGTTGAGTGATGGCGGTGTATTCAGCGCCTGTACAGTGATTGTCCGGGGCCACCGGCGCCAGTAGGTTTAAGCCATCTGCTGCCGGAGACCTCCCCATGCCTGCCTATAAAGCCCCCCTGCGCGACATGCGCTTTCTGATCGATCACGTGTTTGATTTCCCTGCGCACTACGCGGCACTGGGCGCCACCGAGGCCAGCCCGGACATGGTCAGTGCGATCCTCGAAGAAGGCGCCAGGTTCTGCGAGAACGTGCTTGCACCGTTGAATCGCCCGGGGGATGAAGAAGGCTGCCATTTCGACAAGGGCGTGGTGACCACCCCCAAAGGCTTCAAGGAGGCCTTCGCGCAATACGTCGAAGGCGGCTGGCATGGGCTGGCGGCGGATCCGGCCTACGGCGGGCAGGGCTTGCCGTTGTCCCTGGGCTTGGTGCTCAGCGAGATGATCGGCTCCAGCAACACCTCCTGGGGCATGTACCCCGGCCTGACCCATGGCGCCATGTCGGCGATCCACGCCCACGGCACCGCCGAGCAGAAAGACACCTACCTGACCAAACTCACCGCCGGCCAGTGGACGGGCACCATGTGCCTGACCGAAGCCCATTGCGGCACTGACCTGGGCCTTATCAAGACCCGCGCCGTGCCCCAGGCCAATGGCAGCTACGCGGTGACCGGCAGCAAGATCTTCATCTCGGCCGGCGAGCACGACATGAGTGAAAACATCATCCACCTGGTGTTGGCCAAGTTGCCGGATGCGCCCGCTGGCACCAAGGGGATTTCGCTGTTTATCGTGCCCAAGTTCCTCGCCGAGGGCGGGGCGCGCAATGGGGTCAGTTGCGGCTCCATCGAGCATAAGATGGGGATCAAGGCCTCGGCCACCTGTGTGCTGAATTTCGATGGTGCCGAGGGCTACCTGATCGGCGAGGCCAACAAGGGCCTCAACTGTATGTTCACCATGATGAACCATGCGCGCCTGGGCACGGGCATGCAGGGGCTGTGCCTGGGGGAGGCGAGCTTCCAGGGTGCGATCAAATACGCCAACGACCGCCTGCAAATGCGCGCCCTGAGCGGCGCCAAGGCCCCGGACAAACCGGCAGACCCGATCATCGTGCACCCCGATGTGCGGCGTATGTTGCTGACCATGAAAGCCTTCAACGAAGGTAACCGCGCCCTGACGTACTTCACCGCGCAACTGCTGGACACCGCGCACCTGGGCGCCGACCCGCAGCAACGCCAGGAAGCCGAGGATCTGCTGGCGTTCCTCACGCCGATCTGCAAAGCCTTTATGACCGAAACCGGCCTGGAAGTGACCAACCACGGCATGCAGGTATTTGGCGGCCACGGTTTTATCCGTGAGTGGGGCATGGAGCAGTTGGTGCGCGATTGTCGGATCGCGCCGATCTACGAAGGCACCAACGGCATCCAGGCCCTGGATTTGCTGGGGCGCAAGGTGCTGGGCAGCCAGGGCAAGTTGCTGCGCGGGTTTACCAAAATCGTGCATAAGTTCTGTGCGGCCCATGGTGAGCACCCGCAATTCAAGGGCCAGGTTGCGCAGCTCAATGAGCTGAACCAGCAATGGGGCGAACTGACCACCAAGGTCGGCATGGCCGCGATGAAAAACCCCGATGAAGTCGGTGCTGCAGCCCTGGATTACTTGATGTATAGCGGGTACATCATCCACGCCTACCTATGGTTGCGCATGGCCCTGGTGGCGCAGGCGCAGTTGGATGCCGGCAGTGGCGATGAGGATTACGCCCGGGGCAAGCGGGTGACCTGTGAGTTTTACTTCAAGCGCCTGTTGCCGCGCTCCAGTGCCCATCGTGCGGCGGTGGAGGCGGGCAGTGATTGCCTGATGAGTTTGCCCGCCGAGCTGTTCGCCTTGTAGCTGTTGGTGTGACTGTGAAATACCAATTGGTCACAAGCAGACCCTATGTGTCACAAAAGTTGTTCGGTTACACTCAGGGTCTGTGAAACCGATCCTACCGAATCACTTTTAACGTTCCTACGAGGTTTGCCATGGCTGACTACAAAGCGCCGCTGCGCGATATGCGCTTCGTCCTCAACGAAGTATTCGAGGTTGCCAAGCTGTGGGCGCAACTGCCGGCCCTGGCCGAGACCGTGGATGCGCAAACGGTCGAGGCGATCCTTGAGGAAGCCGGCAAAGTCACCGCCAAGACCATCGCCCCGTTGAGCCGCAGCGGCGACGAGGAAGGTTGCCGCTGGGACAATGGCGTGGTCACCACCCCGGCCGGGTTCCCCGAAGCCTACAAGACCTATGCCGAAGGCGGCTGGGTGGGCGTGGGTGGCGACCCGGCCTACGGCGGCATGGGCATGCCCAAGGCGGTCTCGGCCCAGGTCGAAGAAATGATCAACTCCTCGGGCCTGGCGTTTGGCTTGTATCCAATGCTGACGTCCGGCGCCTGCGTGTCGATCAACACCCACGCCAGCGACGAACTTAAAGCCACCTACCTGCCGAATATGTACGCGGGCGTGTGGGCCGGTTCCATGTGCCTGACCGAGCCCCATGCCGGCACCGACCTGGGGATTATCCGCACCAAGGCCGAGCCGCAGGCGGACGGTTCCTACAAGGTCAGCGGCACCAAGATTTTTATCACCGGTGGCGAACACGACCTCACCGAGAACATCATCCACCTGGTGCTGGCCAAGTTGCCTGACGCCCCGGCCGGTCCCAAGGGCATCTCGTTGTTCCTGGTGCCCAAGTTCATGGTCAATGCCGATGGCAGCCTGGGCGCGCGCAACCCGGTGAGCTGTGGCTCGATCGAACACAAGATGGGGATCCAGGCCTCCGCGACCTGTGTAATGAACTTCGACGAAGCCGTTGGCTACCTGGTCGGCGAGCCGAACCGTGGCCTGGCGGCGATGTTCACCATGATGAACTATGAGCGCCTGGGTGTCGGTATCCAGGGCCTGGCGACCGGCGAGCGCTCTTATCAGAACGCTGTCGAATATGCCCGTGACCGTCTGCAAAGCCGTTCGCCGACCGGCCCCAAGGCCAAGGACAAGATCGCCGACCCGATCATCAACCACCCCGACGTACGTCGCATGTTGCTGACCATGAAGGCGGCAAACGAAGGCGGCCGGGCGTTTTCCACTTATGTGGCGATGCAACTGGACACCGCCAAGTTCAGCGAAGACGCCGCGACCCGCAAGCGCGCGGATGACCTGGTGGCGCTGCTGACCCCGGTCTCCAAGGCGTTCCTCACCGACCTGGGTTTGGAAACCACCGTGCACGGCCAGCAGATTTTCGGCGGCCATGGCTATATCCGCGAGTGGGGCCAGGAGCAGTTGGTGCGGGATGTGCGCATCACCCAGATCTACGAAGGCACCAACGGCATCCAGGCGCTGGACTTGATGGGGCGCAAGATCGTTGGCAGCGGCGGGGCGTTCTACACCCTGTTTGCCGATGAGATCCGCCATTTCATCGCCACTGCCAGCAGTGACCTGGCCGAGTTCACCCAGCCGCTGAGTGCGGCGGTGGACGAGCTCGACACCTTGACTGCCTGGGTCCTGGACCGCGCCAAGACCAACCCGAATGAAATCGGCGCGGCCTCGGTGGAATATCTGCATGCCTTTGGCTATATGGCCTATGCCTATATGTGGGCGCTGATGGCCAAGGCTGCCTTGGGCAAAGAGGCCGAGGAAGACTTCTACGCCAGCAAGCTGGGGACGGCGCGCTTCTACTTTGCCCGCCTGTTGCCGCGCATCCACTCCCTGAGCGCCTCGGTGAAGGCCGGTAGTGAATCGCTGTTCCTGCTGGATGAAGCGCAGTTCTAAGCCAAGGAGGGCGTGTAAGCATTCTCTTACATGACGTGCTGCTAATCGTCCTCTATCGCCAGATTGGATCCACAGCTAATCTACTTCACATGGACGTCGCGCAGGAAGCGCAAAGCAACAACAGGGACACGTAGGATTCTGCCAGGATGGCGGAGTGAAATGGATGTCAGGGAAACAGTCTGCAAAGCCCCGCTTCGGCGGGGTTTTCTTATTGGGCGCGAAAAAGTTCAGGCCAGCCCGTCTACCATGGCCACCGGCCCATGTGGACCATTCATCACGTCTTCGAGCAAAGTGCGCAGCAACGCCAGCGTCGCTTGTTGGCGTTGTACATCGCGGCACACCAACCCCACTTTCAGCGGCACCCGTGGCTCACTCAAGGGCTTCCATAGCAGCGCCTGGCTGCTGTGTTCGTCCTGCGAGCGGCCGGGAAGAACTGTCGCCAGGCGGGTATGGGGCAGGCTGTCGAGAATCCCCACCATGGTATTGAGCTCCGCCTGGACCTGTGGCCGGCGTCCCAGGTTTGCCAGCTGCGCCTGCCAAATCTGCCGGACCTGGAACTCTTCTCCCAACAGCAGCATGGGCAGCTCCGCTGCTTGCTTGAGGGAGACCTTCTTGAATTCACGCAAGGGATGGTCAGCCGGGATGACCACTTTCAGTTCATCTTCATACAGCAACACACCGTGCAACCCGGGTTGGCGTGCCGGCAAGTAACTGATGCCAATGTCCAGCGAGCCATTGAGCAGGCGGCGTTCGATCTCCAGGCCCGTCAACTCGTAGATCTGCACCACCAGGTGCGGCTGGGCTTTGCGTACCCGCTCCAGCATTTGCGGCACCAGGCTGGTATGCACGGTTTGCAGCACGCCGATGGCCAGGGTACGCAGGGCCTGGCCCTTGAAGTGGCGCAGGGCCTCGACGGCTTGCTGCATGCCATCGAGCAATGGCAGGGCGTGGTTGTACAAGGTGTGTGCGGCCAGGGTTGGCAGCAGGCGCTTGCTGCTGCGCTCGAACAGGCTCACGTCCAGGTGCTGCTCCAACTGGCGGATCTGCTGCGACAGCGCCGGCTGGGAGATCGACAGGCGCTCAGCAGCCCGGCCGACATGGCCCTCTTCGTAGACCGCGACGAAATAACGCAGTTGCTTAAAATCCATAAGTAACGCTTATCGAAAAAGCTGCAAAATCGAAATGGCTGAACGCCCCCAAGGCGCCTAGTCTAGCGCCTATTCACAAGGCTTACAGGGCCAGAAAGCGCGATGAATACCGTTTACAGCGATGGTGTTTGTATAGGCAAGGCAAAAAACGACAGACCGGACTCCCGCCAATCCAGGGTTGCCAACACCCTGCGGGGTGTGCAGGCATGAACCTGTTCAACCTGCGTCGCCCGGCACCGAGCCTGGATGATCTGCTCCTGGACGCGAAAACCCCGATGCTGTGCGATGAGTTTTCCAGCCAATCCCTGATGCCCACCGTGGCCCGGCCACCTCAGGTCTTCGTTCGTGGCCAGGGTTCCTGGTTGTGGGACAGCGAAGGCCGTGCCTACCTGGACTTTACCCAGGGCGGCGCTGCCAACAGCCTTGGCCACAGCCCTTCGGTGCTGGTGCGCGCGCTGGCCGACCAGGCGCAGGCGCTGATCAACCCTGGCATAGGGCTGCACAACCGCAGCCAACTGAACCTGGTAGACCGCCTGTGCCACAGCACCGGCAGCGACCAGGCCTACCTGCTTAACAGCGGGGCAGAAGCCTGCGAGGCGGCCATCAAGCTGGCGCGCAAGTGGGGCCAACGGCATCGTGGCGGCGCCTATCGCATCATCACCGCCAGCCACGCTTGCCACGGCCGCAGCCTGGCGACACGGGCGGCTTCTGGTGACAATTGTTTCGAGCCGCAACTGCCGGGCTTCTGCCACGTACCGTTCAACGATCTGCCGGCCTTGCATGCCGCCGTCGACGCGCAAACCGTGGCGATTATGCTGGAGCCGATCCAGGGCGACGCCGGCGTCATTCCGGCCACCGAGCATTACCTCAAGGGGGTGGAGCGGCTGTGCCGAGAGCTGGGCATTCTGCTGATCCTTGACGAAGTGCAGACCGGGATGGGCCGTTGCGCTACCTTGCTGGCCGAACAACACTACGGCGTGCGCGCCGACATCGTGGCCCTGGGCAAAGGCCTGGGCGGCGGAGTGCCATTGGCTGCGCTGCTGGCCCGCGGCACAGCCTGCTGCTTTGAACCCGGTGAGCTGGAAGGCACCCATCACGGCAATGCCCTGATGGCGGCAGCCGGCGTTGCTGTGCTCGATAGTGTGCTGGGGCACGGCTTCCTCGAACACGTGCGTGATACCGGCCAGTACCTGGGCGAAGGCCTGGCGCGCCTTGCCCACCGCTATGGCCAGGGCGAGCTGCGGGGCCAGGGCCTGTTGTGGGGCCTGAGTTTGTCAGATGATTCGGCGGATGCCGTGGTAAAGGCGGCACTGTATGAAGGCCTGATCCTTAATGCCCCCCAACCCGACTGCCTGCGCTTTACCCCGGCGCTGACGTTAAGCAAGAGCAATATTGACGAAATGCTACTGCGTCTGGCCCGTGCGTTTTCCCGCGTGCGCACCGCCCAATTGCAATGCCGCAAGGGCATCGCTGTTTAATCCTTATTCCTGAACCGTCTCGCGGTATACGCGGCGCCTCCAGCCTGATTCTTTTGGCTGGGGGCGTTTTTTTTGTGTGTCATTTTTGGATTGAAAAGGAGGCTTGAGATCCGTCGAAAAAAATGGCTTTTTAGCGGGCGCCGGCAGGGAGTGCCGGTAGGGTGCAGAGATTTTTGTGTGTGCCCTATTTCTAATGTCTACCACTGAGTGGTATGTTTTTGGGGAAGGGATGCCTATGAAGCTCAGACTGTTCAAAAGCCGGCATTTTGCTGATGCCGCCAGCAAAGCCTGGATCGGCGATTCGCAATTGGGAGAGGCATTTGGCGAAATGCTCAGGGGCCAGGCGGATAACTTGGGCGCTGGAGTCTGGAAGAAACGCCTCAATCACAACCGGCATCGTTCCATCGTTTTGGCAAAGGGCAGGCATTACTGGGTTTATCAGTTTCTGTTCGCCAAGCAAGATCAAAGCAATATCAGCCACAAGGAATTGGCTGGGTTTAGGGCATTGGCAAAGGCCTATGAAGGCTTGAACGAAATACAGATCCAGCAATTACTGGATCTCAGGGAGTTTGTGGAGATACATCATGAGCAAAAAATATGAAAGTGAAGCGCTGGAATCCATTCACCAATCGGCCAGCGCGCTGCATTCGATCGGTGCCATCAGCAAGACCACCCTTCGGGAGTTCGATGAGCTATGCATTGCGCCTGTGCCGGCGCAGATACCTGCCGCCCAGATCAAGCAGCTGCGCGAACGTAGCCATGTCAGCCAGCCAGTGTTCGCCCGCTACCTGAACACTAGCGCCTCGACAGTCAAGCAATGGGAATCCGGCGAGAAGCAGCCCAGCGGCATGGCGCTCAAGTTGCTGAGCATCGTGCAAAAGCACGGGTTGGAGATCCTCGCCTGAGGAGGATGGCCCGGTGCCAGATTCCACTGAACCCTCACGCGCGGCCAGGGTCGATTAGCTGTACGGCTCACACGAGCCGATTTTTTGGAGCTGACCCATGGACTTCATTCGTATCATCATCGCCATCCTGGTCCCGCCATTGGGTGTGTTCCTGCAAGTGGGCTTCGCCGGCGCGTTCTGGCTGAATCTCCTGTTGACCCTGTGTGGCTACATCCCGGGCATCGTGCATGCGGTGTACATTATCGCCAAGCGCTGAGCCGTCAGCCTTTGGCGATCAGCCGCGAGTTGCGCTCATTGCGAAAGGCCAGTTGCTCGATGGTCTGCGTGGCGTGCTCGGCTTCGTGGCGGGCATTGAGGATGATGCCGTGATCGGCGGATTTGCTGCACACCGGGTCGGCGTTGCTGGCGTCGCCGGTCAGCATAAACGCCTGGCAGCGGCAGCCGCCGAAGTCCTTTTCTTTCTCGTCGCACGAGCGGCATGGCTCGGGCATCCAGTCGTAGCCGCGAAAGCGGTTGAAGCCAAACGAGTCGTACCAGATGTGCTGCATGCTGTGGTCGCGCACATTGGGAAACTGCACCGGCATCTGTCGGGCACCGTGACAAGGTAGGGCGGTGCCGTCTGGAGTGACTGTCAGAAAGATACTGCCCCAGCCATTCATACAGGCCTTCGGGCGTTCCTCGTAGTAGTCCGGTGTGACAAAGATCAGCTTGCAGGGGTGGCCTTCGGCTTGCAGCTTGGCGCGGTATTCGTTGGTGATGTGCTCGGCGCGGGTCAGTTGTGCCTGGGTGGGTAGCAGGCCAACGCGGTTGAGTTGGGCCCAGCCATAGAACTGGCAGGTGGCGAGCTCGACAAAGTCTGCTTCCAGGGCGATACACAGCTCGATGATGCGGTCGATCTGGTCGATATTGTGTCTATGAGTGACGAAGTTCAGCACCATCGGATAGCCATGGGCTTTGACCGCCCGGGCCATTTCCAGCTTCTGCGCGAAGGCTTTTTTGGAGCCGGCCAGCAGGTTGTTCACCTGTTCGTCGCTGGCCTGGAAGCTGATCTGGATATGGTCCAGGCCGGCTTTCTTGAAATCGCTGATCTTTTGCTCGGTCAGGCCGATGCCGGAGGTGATCAGGTTGGTATAGAACCCCAGCTTGCGGGCTTCACTGATCAGCTCGGCAAGGTCCTGGCGCACTAGCGGCTCACCGCCGGAAAACCCCAGTTGTGCCGCACCCATCTCCCGGGCCTCGCGAAACACCTTGATCCACTGTTCGGTGCTCAACTCCTTGCCTTGTTCGGCGAAGTCCAGCGGGTTGGAGCAATACGGGCACTGCAGCGGGCAGCGGTAGGTCAGCTCGGCGAGCAACCATAGCGGCAGGCCAATCTCGGGCTTGTCAGGCAAGTTCGATCCAGTGCTCTGCACGTGCGACCTCCATGAATTGCTCGATGTCTTCCCCGAGTTCGGGCACGCCGGGGAATTGCTGCTCCAGCTCGCCAATGATCGCCGCCACACTGCGCTCACCGTCGATCAAGCCACCAATCAACGCGGCACTGTCGTTGAGCTTGATCATGCCTTCGGGGTACAGCAACACATGGCCCTTTTGCGCCGGCTCGTATTGGTAGCGATAGCCCTGGCGCCACGCTGGTTTTTTGCTGCGATCGAAACTCATAGGGTGATCCCTTTATGCCAGACCCGCTGCGCGGTCACGCTGTGATAAGGCGGGCGGTTCAGTTCGTAGGCCATGCTCATGGCATCGAGCATGCTCCACAGGATGTCCAGTTTGAACTGGAGAATCTCCAGCATCCGCTCCTGGCCGGCGCGGGTGGTGTAGTGCGCCAAGGTGATCGCCAGCCCGTGCTCGACATCACGCCGGGCCTGGCCCAGGCGGGTGCGGAAATACTCGTAGCCGGCGGGGTCGATCCACGGGTAATGCTGGGGCCAGCTGTCGAGGCGAGATTGGTGGATCTGCGGGGCGAACAGCTCAGTCAGTGAGCTGCTGGCGGCTTCCTGCCAACTGGCCCGGCGGGCGAAATTGACGTAGGCATCGACGGCAAACCGCACGCCGGGTAGCACCAGTTCCTGGGAGCGCAGTTGATCCGGGTCCAGGCCCACGGCCTGGCCCAGGCGCAGCCAGGCTTCGATGCCGCCGTCTTCGCCGGGGGCGCCGTCATGGTCGAGCAGGCGCTGGATCCACTCGCGGCGGATTTCCCGGTCCGGGCAGTTGGCCAGGATCGCGGCGTCCTTCAGCGGAATGTTCACCTGGTAGTAGAAGCGGTTGGCGACCCAGCCCTGGATCTGCTCGCGGGTGGCCCGGCCGTCATACATCGCCACGTGGTAGGGGTGATGGATATGGTAGAAGGCGCCCTTGGCCCGCAAGGCCTGTTCAAAGTCGGCGGGGCTCAGCGGTGTATCGGTCATTGGGGCTCTCCTACAGTTCAATGCTCATGCCGTCGTAGGCTACTTCTACATTGCGCCGCGCCAACTCGGCGCGCTCGGCGGAGTCTTCGTCGAGGATCGGGTTGGTGTTGTTGATGTGGATAAGCACTTTGCGCTGCCGGGGCAGTTGCTCCAGCACTTCCAGCATGCCGCCGGGGCCGTTCTGTGCCAGGTGGCCCATTTCGCGGCCGGTGCGGGTGCCGACGCCACGGCGCTGCATTTCATCGTCATCCCACATCGTACCGTCCACCAGCAGGCAGTCGCTGTCGGCCATGATTTCCAACAGCGGCGCGTCCACCTTGCCCAGGCCGGGGGCGTAGAACAGCTTGCCGCCGGTGCGCAGGTCTTCGACGATCAAGCCGATATTGTCACCGGGGTGTGGGTCGAACCGATGGGGCGAGTAGGGTGGCGCGGCACTGCGCAGCGGCAGCGGGGTGAAGCGCAGGTTGGGGCAGGCGGGAATGGTGAAGCGGGTATCCAGCTCGATGCGCTGCCAATCCAGGCCGCCATTCCAGTGGGCCAACATGCTAAACAACGGGAAACCGGTGCTCAGGTCTTCATGGACCATATCGGTGCACCACACCTGGTGCGGGCAGCCTTCGCGCAAGCTGAGCAGGCCGGTGGTGTGGTCGATCTGGCTGTCCATCAAGATGATTGCACTGATCCCGCTATCGCGCAGTGCGCGGCTGGGTTGCATCGGTGCAAAACCTTGCAGTTGCGCGCGGATATCCGGCGAGGCGTTGCACAGCACCCAGTTCACGCCATCGTCGGACAGGGCGATGGACGATTGGGTGCGGGCCTGGGCCCGCAGGCTGCCATCGCGAAAACCGGCGCAGTTCACACAGTTGCAGTTCCACTGCGGGAAACCACCACCGGCGGCAGAACCTAGAATCTGGACAAACATCGCCGCTCCTTCACACAAGACTCAAAATAAAAACGCCCCGGCGAGCCGAGGCGTTGCATTGCAATACAAAAGCAATCAGCGGCTGGCGAAGTACATGGTGACTTCAAAACCGATACGCAGATCAGTGTAAGCAGGTTTGGACCACGTCATATTCATACTCCTACTAAGGGATGGGGCGATTACTACCAAGTAATACATATAGTCCATCTCCAGGCGGAGATGTTCAGATGTGTGGCGCAATATTACGCATTTCTCCTCAAGCTAGCGCTGTCTTGGTGGAAAAAGCCTGTTGCAACATCGGCAACGATCAACGCTGTCTTACTGGAAAGCGCCCACTGCTTGCGCCATTGGCCAGGCATTGCCAGCCGCCAGCGGCCTGGTTGAGGCGCTGCGCCGCATCGATCAGGTGCTGGCGTGTGCGGGTCTGGATCAACTGTTGCAGTGGCTCAAGATAGTCCGCGCCATGCCCGGCCAAGTGTGCCTGCCAGAGCAGTTCGGCGGCTTGGGTGGTGGGCAGTGTCTGTGGCGAAAACTGCTGGGCCAGGGGCGTGTTGCCCAGGTCTTCGCTGCCCTTGATCAAGGCGGGCAGTTGCTTGAGAAAGGCCAGGATAGAGTCGAGCACTCCTGCAAGCGCCACATTGGGCGACTGCACGCCAAACAGTAGGCCGGTTTGCCCATTGAGTTGTCGGATACCGCTGAATACGGCGTAGCCCACTTGCAACTCGACGCGTAGGCGCTGGTAAAACGGGGTCTGGGCCAGGTGTGCGAGCAATCGCCAGTCGGCCTCGTCGGCGAGGGACTGGCTCGGTGCCGGGCAAAACAGCAGCAAGGCGGCTTCGTTGCCGTCGGTTGCTACGGTTTGCCAGCGATGCTGGCCGTTGATGGGCTGGGTTATATGTCCACTCTCGGCACATTGTCCGGGCAGACGTGCCGCCGCATTGTTGATCGCCATTTCGCACGCCGCCGGCAGGCCCATGCCCAGGCCTTGCCAGCGGGCGGTGGCCCAGAGGTCGGGTGACGCGCTGACATCCGCGCTGCGCCCGGTGTCGGCCATGCAGGTTGGCAATGCCTTGAGCAACTCGCGAATGGCCATCTGTGGCGGCGGACTGCTGGGCGCCTGTTGCCAAAGGTCGGGCTGGGTCAGGTCGCGTGCCAGTTGCTCGACGATGGCGGGCATCGGTTCATGCAGCCCGCTCATTTTCAGCAGCCAGTCATTGCCTGCGGCTTCAAAGGATAATTCCACGCCGGCCTGGCGGGCGTTGGTCTGCAGCGCTTGCAGGGGGTTGCCCAGGCAAGGCGCGGGCGAGTTCAGTTGCCAGCGTAGGTAAAGGGCGCCTTCGTCGCTATCGGCGGGTAACGCTTGGCTGAACGACAGGCCTGGCAGTTCGCGCCGGCCACGGGAGCGATCCTGGGCAAAGGTCCGCAAGCCGCGATGGGCGCTGGTCTGGCCGCGAATCAGTCCGGGGCGCTGTTTCTGGGGGGCTTGTTGCAGGAATGGATTACCCGGCGGCAGTTGCCAGGCCTGTTGTGCGGGCGCCGATTGCAGCGTGTTCAGCAGGCTCTTGAGGGCTTGGAAATGCGGCTCGGACACCTGCGTTGCGAGGTTTTCACTGTCCTGGCGGGCCAGGGCCAAGGCGCCACTGATTTGCCGCTGGCGGTCGATCAGCAGGGCATACTCTTCGCGCAGCCCAGTCCAGTCGCTGTCGGCGAAAAAGCGCAACCAGTCATTTAAGAGCCCTTCGATTGCTTGGGGCTGCTGCGAACCCTGGGGTTGCAGGGTGAATCCGATATCCAGCAGCGCCTGCCCGGCGAACAGGTACAGCACCCTGGCGTGCAGCGCGCTTGCCCAGCTCCGTGCTTGCAACTCGGCGAGCAAACCACCGGGGGCCGTGGCATTCAGCCAGGTGCAGAGGAACTCCAGGGCTTCGCGGGGCGCGTTGCAGGCAATGAGGTGATGCAGTTGCTGCTTATGGAGGTATTGATAGCGATGGTTATCGTCGCCCATCAATGCCGGCGGTGCCTGCTGCGGGCGTCGCGGGCCTGCCCGCAGGCTATCGGCAAAGTGCTGGGCCAAGGCTTGCAGCTCTTGCAGCGACTGTGGGCCGGCAAGGCTCAAGGTCATTTGCCCGCTTTGATAGAAGTCCTGATAGAACCCTCGCAGCCCTTGTTGGAAGTCCTCCCGTGGCACCGGCAGGCTGTCACGATTGCCCGCATGAAACCCCCGCAACGGATGCCCGGCAGCGAGGCCTTGGAGGATCGCCACCTGATGCTGTGCCTCGGCATCCTGTGACCAGGCGATAAACTCTGCTTGTAACACCTCACGCTCGCGCAGTTGCTCGTCCATGGCCAGGCGCGGATGAGCAAGCATATCGCCCAGGCGCTGTAGCGCGTCGCCAAACACCGGGGTGGGCACTTCAAAGAAGAAGTCGGTGGTGCGTTCGCGCGTGCTGGCGTTGACCTGCCCACCGTGGCGCTGCACGTAGGCCATCAAACCCTCAGTTGCAGGAAAAGCCTCGGTGCCGAGAAACAGCAGGTGCTCAAGAAAATGTGCCAGCCCCGGCCAGGCCAACGGCGCGTCATGGCTGCCGGCCGCTACCCGCAAGGCCGCTGCACAGCGCTTGAGACGTGGGGCATGACGCAGGGAAACCCGCAGGCCATTGGCCAGGGTCAGTTGCAAATGATGAGGGTGGGCCGGCACAGGCATGAGCACTTCCAGAACGTAGGAAGTGCCTATGCTAGCGCAAAGCGCGCTGATCAGTGCTTATGCAGCGCTGCGTAAAGCTCGGGGCGCCGGTCTGCCAGGTAGTGATTGGCCGCTTGCGCGTTGTGTATCACCTGGCGGTCGAGGGTGGCGACGATCAGCGCCTCATCCAGCCCCGCCTGGGCAACGCGTTGGCCATTCGGCGCGGCGATGCTGCTTTGCCCGCAATACTGGATCTGGTCTTCATGCCCGCAATAGTTGGCGTAGGCCACATAACACTGGTTTTCAAAGGCCCGTGCCCGCACGGTAACATCGGCGACGAAGTCGAAGGGCACCATGTTGGCCGTCGGCACCAGGATCAGCTCGGCACCGGCCAGGGCCAGGCGCCGGGTGTTTTCCGGGAACTCCAGGTCGTAGCAGATAAGGAACCCCAGCTTCCAGCCGTTCAACTCGACGATGGGGAGCTCATCGCCGCCGGCGCTGAACATCGAGTGATCAAGGTCGCCGAACAGGTGCGTCTTGCGGTAGTTGCACAGGCGCTGGCCCCTGGCGTCGATCAGTTGCACGGCATTGTAGATCTGCCCATCTTCGGCCCGCTCCGGGTAGCCGTACAGAATTGCCAGGCCCGCGTTCTGAGCCAGTTCGGCAATGGTTTGTGCCGATTGCCCATCCTGCGCTTCGGCCAGCGCGCCCACGGCTTCAACACCGATGTTGTAGCCGGTGAGGAACATCTCCGGCAGCACCAGCACATCTGCGTCGGACGCTTCATGGGCGACGGTATGCAGGCGCTTGAGATTGCCGGCCACATCCAGCGGCAATGGCGGGCATTGGTACAGGGCGACACGCATGGCTTGGCTCCTTATTCGGCCAGGGCGATAGGGCCGATCTCATCGAACACATCCCCCGGCCCCGGGTTTTGCGGGTGGGTGCTACCACCGAAGTGGGTCATGATGCCCCAAACCGCGTTCAGCGAGGTCTGCACTGCGCCTTCGACCCAGGCTGGGGTCCAGGATACGTCGTCGCCAGCGATGAAAATCCCGCGCTGCTCGGCCGGCATATCCTTTTGCATAAAGTGCGCGTACATGCGCTGGTTATAGCGGTAGTGGCCCGGCAACGCGCCCTTGAACGCGCCGAGGAAGTGCGGGTCGGCCTCCCAGGAAACCGTGATCGGGTCGCCAATGATGCGCGCCTTGATATCGACTTTCGGGTAGATTTTTTTCAGCGCATCAAGGGCCAGCTTCACCCGTTTATCGATGGGCTGCGGCAGCATTTTCAGGGCGTCGCTCATCCACGAGTAAGACAGGCAAATGACCCCCGGCTTGTCGTCGCCGTTGTCGAACAGGTAGGTGCCGCGGGTCAGGCGGTCGGTGAGGGTCATGCTCATCAGGTCGCGGCCGGTTTCCGGGTCTTTGTCCTTCCAGAACGGTCGGTCGACCATGACAAAGGTTTTCGACGACTGCATATAGCGCGTGCGGTCCAGGGCCATCCACATTTTTTGTGAGAACAGGCTTTCGTCGCATTCGATCTGGGTGGTCAGCAGCCAGCTCTGGCAGGTGGTCAGCACGGCGGCGTATTCCCGGGTGTCGCCGTAATTGTCGGTGACCGCAAAACGCCCGTCGGCGGCATGGGCTATACGCTTGACCCCGGCCCGTGGCGCGCCGTGGTGCAGGGAACTGAGGCTGGTGCCGGCTGGCCAATGGGCGCAACGCTCTGGCACATGGCGCCAGATACCCATGGGCACCTGGGCCACGCCACCGACCACCAGGTGCTGGTGGTCGTCGCAGTTGGTCATCACCACGCGGAAGATTTCCAGCATCGAGTTGGGGAAGTCCGAGTCCCAGCCACCGGTGCCGAAGCCCACCTGGCCGAACACTTCGCGGTGATGGAACGACAGCTTGGCGAATGCCTTGGACGTGGCGACGAAGTCGTAGAACGTGCGGTCGTCCCACAGCGGCACCAGGGTATTCCACAGCGCCTTGAGGCGTGGCACATCGCGGTCGCGGATGGCTTGCTGGATATCGCTGAACTGCGAGCCGGCTTCCAGGGCATCGGCCCAGGCGTCAGCCACTTCCTGGAACAGTGCAGGAAGGTCGGCGAGTTTCTGTGCGTAATGGGTCTGGCCTTCCAGATCGATCACGGTACTGCCGGAGGCCGGCGTCAACGGGTTGGGGAAGGGCTTGGTCTCCAGGCCCAGCTTGTCCACATAGTGGTAGAACGCCGTCGACGACACCGGGAAGCGCATACCGCCCAGTTCGGCGATGATGCCTTCGGCCCCTTCAAAAGCCTGGGAGCGCAGGCGCCCGCCCATTTTCGAGGCCTCGTACACCACTGGCTTGAGGCCGAGCTTCATCAGCTCGTAGGCGGCCACCAGCCCGGCAATACCCGCGCCGACAATCGCCACTTCGGCACCATGGTGGGCGGCGGGAATACTGCCCAAGCCAGCCGGGTGTTCGATCCAGTCATCGAAGGCGAACGGGAAGTCCGGGCCAAAGATGGTGATGGGTTTTTTACCGTCTGCAGGGTGGCGATTGTTCTTGTTAGTGGCGTTCATGGCTGACCTTGCTGGCAACTGCACGGGGCACGACCCGTGGAGTATAGGAAAAGATGGCAGCCATTCTAGGGAGCGTAGCGCTCGTTAATAAGACGCAATGTGTCGTCGGATTGAATTGTTTTCAGTCGAAATGACGAAATTGGCGGTCAGATTGGCTGGCCACGATCCAATTTGTTACTGAGGATGATCGAGGTGGTGGTCTTTTCTACCCCATCGACACTGCCGATCTGGTCCAACAGTTGATCCAACTGCTCCGGCGAATCGGTGCGCAGCCAGGCCACATAGTCAAACTCCCCACTGACCGCACACAACTGCTGGACCTGGGCCATGGCGCTGAGGCGACGCAGCACTTCCTTACCGGAGCGCGGTTGCACCGTGATCCCCACATACGCCTGCAACCCGCCATCCACCACGCGCTGGCCAAGACGCACGCCATAGCCAGTGATCACCTGGGTCTTTTCCAGGCGCGCCAGGCGCGAGGTCACGGTGGTGCGGGCAATCCCCAGTTGGCGAGCGAGCATGGCCACGCTTTCGCGGGCGTTGAGCTGCAAGGCGGCGATTAGTTGACGGTCGATTTCATCGAGGAGGGGCGGGCGGGGGATGGACAAGTGCGGCTCCGATGCGGGTGGCGGTTGGGGCATGTTACAGGCTCGTATTTCACGGGGGGAGCATTCGTTAACGCGTTGGCCGACTAGATCAAAAAAGATCTTCGAGTCCTGCGCGTGCGCTACACCGAAAATTATTCAGCGGCGAGTGCACCAGGAATATTCAAAGTCGTAATTCCTGAGGGTTATGGCAAATATTCAAAATAATTATTGCGCCCTGTTAGTTTTCACAGTTGCTGGGGGGGAAGGTGCATTTTAGACTCAAGTTTAAAAGTCTAATTGATGGAGTCCGTCATGAGTACTAAAGCATTGGTTGAGATTTTTATTGATTATCATAGGTTTACACTGCTGGAGCCGAAGAATAAGGCAAACAATAATATTTTGCGGCCAGATGTGATTGGTATTGTTCGCAATGTTGCTGACGGTCCGAATGGTGCGTTTATTATGTGGGATTTTGATAGTCAGCCAGAAAGGTATCGAATAATTAATCCAGATGGAGTTGCCATCGACTGGGAATCGTTTTCAAAAAAACGACCTGGTGAAAATAAAAAATACATTATGGATCTTTCTGAAGAAGAGAGATATCGCCATCAATCGTCAGAAAGCTATAGCTTAAGGTTTGCGTTTATTATTGATTTTCCTGGCGAAGTTACCAGAGGGGCTTATATAGTTGATGGCGTTATTTATAAGACTCGCTCCGACTTCGCAAAGTGGAGGGACGAATATGTTGGTGTGTCCCAGTAGTCAGGCCTCTCCATGGCTTGGCGGCATGTATGCCCTGCGCGCTGAATGTAGGCCCTGAGAGTTAGCGACCAGCCCCTTGGATTTCCAGCCTCCAGAAACAAAAAAGCCGCGCAGTGCGCGGCTTTCAATGTGGTGGGCCCAGTAGGACTCGAACCTACGACCAAGGGATTATGAGTCCCCTGCTCTAACCAACTGAGCTATAGGCCCTCAGTAGGTCGCGGATTATAACGATGGTTTCTCCACTGTGCTATCCGAAAAATCCGAATGGGTCATGTGAAGGAAGGTCGCGGCGAATATGTCGGGAGGCAGGGGCAGGCTGACGATGTAGCCTTGCATCTGTTCGCAGCCTTCGTCGGCGAGGAAGGCTTGCTGGGCGGGGGTTTCCACGCCTTCGGCGATGATGGTGAATTGCATGCTGTGGCCCAGGGCAATGATGGCGCGCACGATGGCGGCGTCGTGGGGGTCGTCTGGCAGGCCGCGGACGAAGGACTGGTCGATTTTCAGGAAGTCCAGGGGCAGGCGCTTGAGGTAGCTCAAGGATGAATAGCCGGTGCCGAAGTCGTCGATGGCCAGTTGTACGCCCAGGCGCTTGAGTTTATGCAGCACCTCCAGAGCTTCTTCGGCCTGGCTCATGATGAAGTTCTCGGTGATCTCCAGTTGCAGGCAATTGGGTTGCAGGCGGTTGTCGCGCAGCAGTTGCTCGATGCGCCCCAGCAGGTTGGGGTGGCGCAGTTGGGCGCCGGCGAGGTTGACGGAGAGCGGGCCAAAGTCGTCATAGGTCTTGCGCCACTGATGCAGTTGCCGACAAGCCTGTTCCAGGACCCAGTCGCCGATTTGCAGGATCATGCCGTTCTCTTCGGCCAGGGCGATGAAGTGTTCGGGAGGCACGTCGCCAAAGGTGGGATGGCGCCAGCGCAGCAGGGCTTCGGCACCGATCAGCTGTTGGGTTTCCAGGCTCCACTTCGGCTGGTAATACAGAAACAATTCTTCGCGTTCCATGGCCCGGCGCAGTTCGTGTTCGAGGGCGACGCGCTCGTTGGCCTGGGCGGTCAGGTCCTGGGTGTAGCGTTCGACCCGGTTGCGGCCCTTGGCCTTGGAGCGGTACATGGCGGCATCGGCGTTTTTGACCAGGGTGGCGACGTCAATGCCATCCTGTGGGTAAAAGCTGGTGCCGATGCTGGCGCTGATAAAGAACTCGTGTTCGCCCGCCTGGAAGGGCAGGGTGAAGCAGGCCAGTAGTTTATTGGCCAGGTGCTGGGCGTCGCTGGCTTGTTGCAGGCCGGGCAGCAGGATGATGAATTCGTCACCGCCCAGGCGCGCCACGGTGTCGATATCGCGCAGTTGTTCCTTGAGGCGCAAGGCGATGTCTTTGAGCAGCAGGTCGCCAATCGGGTGGCCGAGGCTGTCGTTGATGTGTTTGAAGCGGTCGAGGTCGAGAAACAGCACTGCGCCCTGGCTGCCGGTTTCCTGTTGGTTGTTGAGGGCGGTCTGCAGGCGGTTTTCAAACAGGGTGCGGTTGGGCAGGCCGGTGAGTGGGTCGTGGTGCGCCTGGTAGTCGAGCCGCGCCTGGGCGTGTTTGAGGCTGGAGATGTCGGCAAATACCGCCACGAAGTGGGTGATGGACTGCTCGTGGTTGCGCACGGCGCTGATGGTCAACCAGCTGGGATACAGCTCGCCGTTCTTGCGCCGGTTGGAGATCTCGCCTTGCCAGTGGCCGTTGGCGGTCAGTTGATGCCACATAGCTGCGTAGAATGCGCTGTCGTGCATGCCAGAAGCCAGCAGGCGCGGGGTATGGCCCAGGGCTTCGGCTTCGCTGTAGCCGGTGATTTCGCTGAAGGCGCGGTTGACCGCGCTGATGTTCTGCTGGGTGTCGGTGATCAAGACGCCTTCGGCGGTGCTCTCGAAAACCGTCGCGGCCTGTTGCAGTTTTTCCTGCATCAACTGGCGCTCGGTAATGTCGCGAGCGATGGTCAGCATGCAGTCGTCATCCCCGATGGGCAGTGGGCGACTGGACACTTCGCACAGGCGGATCTGCCCGTCACTGCGGCGGATATGGCAGACGAAATCACGCACCAGGCCGTCGCGCTGCAGCAGGTCGAGCATGTGCTTGCGTTCATTCAAGTCCACCCAGATCCCCAGGTCCAGGGTCGATTGGTCCAGGGACATCGCACTGTTGAAACCGGTGATGCGGCTAAAGCCTTCGTTGACCTCCAGCAGCAGGCCATCGTGCTGGCGAGTCAGCAATAAGCCGTCGGGCGAGGCGTGGAAGGCTTTGGCGAATTTCTCTTCGGAGGTTTGCAGCCGTTGCTGGGTTTCTTTGAGCTGGGTGATATCCCGTACCACGACCACTAGCGCTTCGATGGTATCGAGCTGGAAGGGTTCGGCAGAAATCAGCCCGATAAACGCCTGGCCGTTACTGCGCAGGAACGGCATCTCCAGGTTGCGGATGCTGCTGCTCTGCACGCGCTTGAGCAGGTTGGGGCCCACTCCCGGGATGCCCCAGATGTTCAGCTCGGTGGCGGTCTTGCCGATGACGTCTGCGGCGCTCAGGCCAATCTGGTCCTCGAAGGCTTTGTTGACCTCCAGCAGGCAGCCATCGGACAGGCGGGCGATCACCAATATGTCCGGGCATTGTTGGAACACCGAGGCAAACTTCTCTTGCGAGAGCTGCAGCGCTTCCTCGGTGCGCTTGGCTTCGCTGATATCGATCATCAGGCCACGCATGACGGGCTCATGCCCATGTTTGATCAGGCTGACAATGTCCCTGACCCACAGGCAACGGCCATCGGCAGTGATCACCCGGTAATCGATGCTGTGATCACGGTGGGCGTGGGTTTCCCGCTGGCAGAAGGTATCGGCGCGGGTCAGGTCGGCGGGGTGGATGATGTTGCGCCAGAAACCGGGGATCAGCCAGTGAGCACGGGGGTAGCCCAGGAGTTCCTCGGCATGGGGTGACACATAGCTGTAGGTGAAGTCGCTGATGTCCGCTTCCCAGGCGATGGCGGACAGGCTTTCCACCAGCCCCCGGTAGTGGTATTCGCTGCTGCGCAGTTCTTGTTCGAGGGCCACCCGGCGGGAAATTTCCGAACTGAGCCGGCGGTTGATCCGAATGACGATGGCCAGCACGGTACTCAGCAGCAGTACGGCAGGCAGGCCGTAGAGCAGCAAGTCGCTCCAGAAGGTCCGGTGATCGATGACATTGCCGACCCAGCGCTCCTGGATCTCGTCAACTTCGCTGAGGCTGAGGTCGGCGAGGACTTTATCCAGGATGCCAATCAGCATTTTGTTTTCTTGGGGCACGCCCATTGCCAGTTGGTAGCGATAAGGCGTTTCGCCACTGACATATAAACCGTCGAGCTTGAGTTGGCGCAGGCTCCAGACACTGGAGGCCAGGTCCCCGACAACGGCGTCCACCTCATCGGTGGCCAGGGCCTGCAAGGTCGAGCTGACGTTGGGCAGTGCTACCAGGTTCAGGTCGGGATGGTGGGTACGCAGCAGCTCGTGGGGCGCGTAGTTCTCCACCACGGCGATCTTCAGCCCATACAAGTCCTTGAGGGCGCGGGGCTGGGCACCGCCTTCGTGGGCGAGAATGACGATGGGAAAGTCGAGGTAAGGCCGGGAAAATGCCAAGAAACCCTGGCGCTCCGGGGTGGACATGATGCCCGGCAACAGGTCGAGCTGGTTGTTCTTGGCCTGCTCCAGGAGCGCGCTCCAGTTGGCGGGCTCGATCAATTTGATCTTGATGCCCAGACGTTCCTGGATCAGTCGTACATAGTCAGCGGCCAGGCCCTGGTAGCGGCCTTCTTCATCACGATACTCAAACGGCGGCCATGAGGCATCAACGCCAAGGCGCAACTCGGGGTGGGCCGCCAACCAGCCATGCTCTTCATCTGTGAGAGTCAACGCGCCAGCCGTTGCGGTCCAGGTCAGCAGCGACAGCAGTAGCACGGCCGGCAGTCTGGGCATAACGGTCTCGTTATGGCACGGGGAATGTTTCGAGTGTAGACGGGCATTGCGAGGGGGAGTGAAGCGGGGAGGATTTAATCTGCACAAAGCAAAACCCCCAGGCCAGGGCCTGGGGGTTTTGTGATCACTCGTCGAGGAAGGAGCGCAAATGCTCGCTTCTCGTCGGGTGGCGCAACTTGCGCAGCGCCTTGGCTTCGATCTGGCGGATCCGCTCGCGGGTCACGTCAAACTGCTTACCGACTTCCTCAAGGGTGTGGTCGGTATTCATGTCGATGCCGAAGCGCATGCGCAGTACCTTGGCTTCACGGGCAGTGAGGCCGGACAGTACGTCGCGCGTCGCTTCCTTGAGGCTCTCAACGGTGGCGACATCGATTGGCGACTGCATGGTCGAGTCTTCGATGAAGTCACCCAGGTGGGAGTCTTCGTCATCACCGATCGGGGTTTCCATGGAGATCGGCTCTTTAGCGATCTTCAATACCTTGCGGATTTTATCCTCAGGCATTTCCATGCGTTCGCCCAGCTCTTCCGGGGTCGGTTCACGACCCATTTCCTGCAACATCTGCCGGGAAATACGGTTGAGCTTGTTGATGGTCTCGATCATGTGCACCGGAATACGGATGGTGCGGGCCTGGTCGGCGATCGAGCGAGTGATCGCCTGACGGATCCACCAGGTGGCATAGGTCGAGAACTTGTAGCCGCGACGGTATTCAAACTTGTCCACAGCCTTCATCAAGCCGATGTTGCCTTCCTGGATCAGGTCGAGGAATTGCAGGCCACGGTTGGTGTACTTCTTGGCGATGGAGATCACCAGACGCAAGTTCGCTTCAACCATCTCTTTCTTCGCGCGGCGGGCCTTGGCCTCGCCGATCGACATGCGACGGTTGATGTCCTTGATCTCGGCAATCGTCAGACCGGTTTCGGTCTGCAATGCAGTCAGCTTCTGCTGGCAACGAACGATGTCGGCCTGGAAGCGACCAATGGCTTCAGCGTATTTGCTTTTGCCCTTGGCCAGTGCGTCGGTCCAGCTTTCGTCGACTTCATTGCCCGGGAACTGGCGCAGAAAGTCGGCACGCGGCATGCGCGCATCACGGACACAGAGCTGCATGATCGCCCGCTCTTGTGCACGCAGACGCTCAAGGGCGCTACGAACCCGCTCAACCAGGCCCTCGAATTGCTTCGGTACCAGTTTGATCGGCATGAACAGCTCGGCCAGGGCCAGCAGTTCGGCGGTTGCCTGCTTGCTACCACGACCGTGCTTCTTCAGGGCCTTGCGCGCCAGTTCCATCTGATCGGAGACCGCGCCAAAGCGCTGGGCTGCGATGATCGGATCCGGGCCGCTTTCGACTTCTTCTTCGTCGTCGGTGCTGGCTTCAGCCTCGTCGTCGTCGGTTTCGTCGTCCGCTTTCACGGCTTTCGGGTCGACAGGCGGCGGAATTTCGGCAGCCGGCGGCGTAATGCCGTCGTCCGGGTCGATATAACCGCTCAGGACGTCGGACAGGCGGCCACCTTCGGTGGTCACGCGGGTGTACTCGGAGAGAATGTGGTCAACCGTGCCTGGGAAGTGCGCGATCGCGCCCATCACTTCACGGATGCCCTCTTCGATACGCTTGGCGATTTCGATTTCGCCTTCCCGTGTCAGTAGCTCTACCGTACCCATTTCGCGCATATACATGCGCACAGGGTCAGTCGTGCGACCGATGTCGGTCTCCACCGCTGCCAGCGCGGCAGCTGCTTCTTCAGCGGCTGCCTCGTCGGTATCGGAGTCGGCCAACATAAGGGCGTCCGCATCCGGAGCACTCTCGTGTACGGGGATCCCCATGTCATTGATCATGCGGATGATGTCTTCCACCTGCTCTGGATCTGAAATATCTTCAGGCAGGTGGTCATTGACCTCTGCGTAAGTCAGATACTTCTGCTCACGACCAAGGAGGATCAAATCTTTGATACGAGACTGCTGTTGCGCTTTTCCGGACATAACACCCTATCCACTGAAGGTCTTGGCGGGCAAAAAACAAGCCGAGGATTATACCCGAGCTATGACCTCACACGCCAGCTGAGGTCGGGTTTGATGCGGAAACATTCTGTTTTAAGAGGTCGCGCATCTGTTTTGCTATCTGAATTTGCTCTTCAGCCGACAATCCCGGCTGCCTTGCTCTCTTGATGAGCTCATCGAGGGTCTGCGTATGTTGACCCGCAGATAACCTTGTAATGGTGTCTAAAAACTGTTGTTCAAGGTTGTCGCCGTCAATTAACCACTCCTTTTCTGCGAGTGCTTTCAAAAGACGCCCTTGCTCGGTGCCATGCCAGCGGGCCATCAACTGGATTGAGTTTAGCTTAGGATTTTTCTGCACGGCCTCGATCAGGGCAATCAGCACCTGGGCATAGGTATTGCTCTCATTGGCAAAATGTTCGGCGCTTTCCACCCGGCCCGCCAATTGCGGGTGGTGGATCAGGGTGCGCAGGGCAATCAGCGTCGGGGCCTCTACGGCCACCGGCGTGCGCGGGGCGTAGGCCTCGTCGCGGTCGCCGCGCTTGCCGTTTTTGCTCCAGGGCTTTTTGTCCCATTTCTTGCCGCCGGCACCGGGTTTCTTCGGTGTCCAGTCCTGTTGAGGCACAAAGGCTTCTTGAGGCTGGTGAAAGTCGGCGTAGTCCGGCATGGCGTCGTAGTCAAAGCCGGGGTCGTAGGCCGGTGGTGCCTCCTGGGGCGCGCTATGCACCAGCTGGCTGACCGCCTCGCCGCTCAGGCCGGTGATTTCCAACAGGCGTTGGCGCATCAGGGCCTTGAGGTTGGCGCCGGGTACCTTGTCGATCAGCGGTGCTGCGAGGGTGGCCATGTGGGCCTTGCCTTCGAGGGAGCGCGGGTCGGCCTCTTCGGTCAGTTGCTGGAAAAAGTAATCGGCCAGCGGTTGTGCGTGCTGGTGGATGCGTGCGCGAAACGCATCGGTGCCTTCGGAGCGCACCAGGGTATCCGGGTCTTCGCCTTCGGGCAGGAACAGGAAGCGCGCACGGCGCCCATCCTGCAGGCTCGACAGGGTGGCTTCGAGGGCACGCCAGGCGGCATTGCGGCCGGCCTGGTCGCCGTCGAAGCAGAACAGCACGCTGGGCACCACGCGAAACAGGCGCTTCATGTGTTCTTCGCTGGTAGCGGTGCCGAGGGTCGCCACGGCATTGCGCAGGCCTTGCTGGGCCAGGGCGATGACGTCCATATAGCCTTCGACCACGATGATTTCATCGAGGTTGCGGTTGTTCTTGCGCGCTTCAAACAGGCCGTAGAGTTCCTGGCCCTTGTGAAATACCGGGGTTTCCGGGGAGTTCAGGTATTTGGGTTTGTCGTCACCCAGCACCCGGCCGCCAAAGGCGATGATGCGGCCACGGCTGTCGCGGATCGGGAACATCACCCGGTCGCGGAAACGGTCATAGCGCTTGCCGGTCTCGGCGTTTTCCACCAGCAGGCCGGCGTCGATCATGGCTTTTTGCTGCAGGGTGTCGCTGCTCAGGTGTTTGTACAGGTTGTCCCAGCCAGGCGGGGCAAAGCCCAGGCCGAAGTCGCGGGCGATTTCCCCGGTCAGGCCACGGCCCTTGAGGTAGTCCACGGCGGCCTTGCGTTGCGGATGGCTTTTCAGGGCCTGGCGATAGAACTCGGCGGCGGCGGTGAGCAGCGGGTACAGCGGCGAGTCGGTGGGTTGGCGCGGTTTGTGCGGCCGACCACTTTCTTCGCGGGGGATTTCCATGCCGGCGGCTTTGGCCAGTTCCTCGACGGCCTGGGGGAAGTCCAGGTTGTCGTGGTCCATGATAAAGCCCAGGGCATTGCCGCCCGCGCCGCAGCCGAAGCAGTAGTAGAACTGCTTGTCGGGGCTGACGCTGAACGATGGGGTCTTTTCTTTGTGGAACGGGCAGCAGGCGGTGTAGTTCTTGCCGGCCTTTTTCATTTGCACGCGCGAGCTGACAACATCGACGATGTCGGTGCGGTTCAGAAGGTCGTCAATAAAGCTCTGGGGAATTAGCCCGGCCATGGCGTTCTCGTCATCACTGCGTGTAAATGAGGGCCCGTGACGCACTCAAGGCGCCCGATAGCGGCGGCTTGATCATCGATTGTCTGTTTGGGCTGTCAGGAAGTGTATCTGTCGAGCATTCACTGACGTTAGTTCCAATCAGTCTTCGACGTGTTTGAAAGTGTTGCCCTGGAGTCCGGTCACGGCCAATGGCGGCCTCGGAAGCTCATCATGGGGCACAGTCGACCTATTGATCGCCTGCCTGGAAAATAAGTGTGCTCGTCAGTAGCCTTGATAGGCTCGTCAGAAGAGACGTGCACCGCTGGCAAAAGAGCCAGTCCTGACGTGTGAAGCTTTGTCTCGGTCGCATGGGCGGCGTCGACGGTGAAGCATCAAGCGATATCCGCAAATGCCAACAGCCCGGCTGAGGGCCGGGCTTGGCAGAAGCTTGCTACGAACGTCTGTGTATTAGTACAGACGAACGGCGCGGCGCTGTTCGCGCTGAACTTTCTTGGCGTGACGCTTAACAGCGGCTGCTGCTTTACGCTTACGCTCAGAAGTTGGCTTCTCATAAAATTCGCGGCTACGAACTTCAGCCAGAACACCGGCTTTTTCGCAGGAGCGCTTGAAACGACGCAGAGCTACGTCGAAGGGTTCGTTCTCTTTTACTTTGACGGCTGGCATCCAGAGCTACCTTCTTTCATTACCGGGAATCAACGTTCTCGTCGCAAAAAATTCGCGGCTGAGGTCGTCGGTTTTTAAGGGTTGCGGATGTTAACCCCTCATTGCCCGGAATGCAAAGCCTCTGATCGAAAACCGCTAGTCGGGAAGGGAAGTGGCGACTATTATGCGCGCCTTCAAATTCAGCCTCTACAAGGCGCAAACCCATGTTAGTACTGGGCTTAGAAACCTCCTGCGACGAGACCGGCGTCGCGCTTTACGACAGTGAACGCGGGCTTTTGGCCGATGCACTGTTCAGTCAGATCGACTTGCATCGGGCCTATGGCGGCGTGGTGCCGGAGCTCGCCAGCCGTGATCACGTCAAACGCATGTTGCCATTGATTCGCCAGGTGCTGGACGAGGCCGATTGCGTTGCCACCGAGATCGATGCCATCGCCTACACCGCCGGCCCCGGATTGGTCGGGGCCCTGCTGGTTGGGGCTTCCTGTGCCCAGGCGCTGGCATTTGCCTGGGGCATTCCAGCCCTTGGCGTGCACCATATGGAAGGCCATTTACTGGCACCGATGCTGGAAGAAAACCCGCCCGGGTTCCCGTTCGTCGCTTTGTTGGTTTCGGGAGGCCATACGCAGCTGGTTCAGGTCGACGGAATCGGTCAGTACACGCTTTTGGGCGAAACCCTGGACGATGCTGCCGGTGAAGCGTTCGACAAGACCGCCAAGATGATGGACCTCAATTATCCCGGCGGCCCGGAAATCGCGCGCCTTGCCGAAAAAGGCGTGCCCGGGCGCTATACCTTCCCGCGTCCGATGTGCGATCGCCCTGGCCTGATGTTCAGCTTCAGCGGCCTGAAAACCTTTGCCTTGAACACCTGGCAGCAAAGCGTCAGTGCCGGGGACGACGGCGAGCAAGCCCGTTGCGACATCTCTCTGGCGTTCCAGCAGGCGGTGGTGGAGACTTTGACCATCAAGTGCAAGCGCGCCTTGAAGCAGGCCGGCATGAAGCGCCTGGTCATCGCTGGAGGCGTCAGTGCGAACAAGGCGTTGCGCCTGTCACTGGAAAAGATGCTCGGCGACCTCAAGGGCGAGGTGTTCTACGCGCGCCCCGAGTTCTGCACCGATAACGGCGCGATGATTGCCTTCGCCGGCTGCCAGCGCTTGCAGGCTGGCCAGCATGAGAGCCTGGCCATCAGCGTGCAGGCGCGCTGGCCGATGGAGCAGTTGCCGCCGTTGTGAGCGACGAACATGAGCCGGGTTCAGCGGGCGTATTTAAAAATGCCGTTCGCGCCCGGCAAACAGGTCGCGTAAATTGCCGCGATGGCGCCATACAATCAGCAGGGTGAGTACGCTCATCGGCAGCAGGGCCGCAGGCTCCTGCCAGGCCAGCAATGGCAGGGTCAGGGGGGTGGCGATCAAAGCCGCGAGGGAGCTGGTGCGGGTCAGGTAGAACGTCAGCAGCCAGGCGAGCACCGCCAGCAGCGCCGCCGGTGGATAGATCCCCAGCAGCATGCCGGCCGCCGTCGCGACGCCCTTGCCACCGCGAAAGCGAAAGTACAGCGGGAACAGATGGCCGAGCACGGCACACACGCCGATCCAGGCCTGTTGTTGCAGGGAAAGGCCGGCGAGGTCGGCGATCAGTACGGGTAAAAGGCCTTTGCAGACGTCGCCAAGCAGCGTGAGTACGGCGAGTTTCTTGCCGGCCAGGCGCAACATATTGGTGGCGCCGGCATTGCCTGAGCCACCCATGCGCGGGTCGGGACTTCCCGTCAGGCGGCTGAGCAAGATGGCAAAGGACAGCGAGCCGAGCAGGTAGGCGAGGGTCGCCAGTAACCAAGACATGCTAACTATTCCGGGCGAGGACGCCTTGATTCTAACGGGGCATTGCGCCCTTGTCGTGCTGTGGAGAAGAGTGCTTGGACAGAGTGTTTATCGAAGGCCTGGAAGTCGACACCGTGATCGGGGCCTACGACTGGGAGCGAGGTATCCGTCAATGCCTGCGCCTGGACCTGAGTTTCGCCTGGGATAATCGCCCGGCCGCAGCCGGTGATGACCTGACCCTGGCCCTCGATTACGCCAGTGTTTCCACGCGCATCCAGGCCTTTGCCGCGCAGGCGCAATTCCAACTGGTGGAAACGTTCGCCGAACGCCTGGCGCAGGTCTTGATGGAAGAATTCCAGATCCCCTGGCTGCGCCTCAAGTTGACCAAGCCCGGTGCCGTCCCGGCTGCCAAGGGCGTGGGCGTGGAGATCGAGCGCGGATGTCGCTAACTCAGGTTTACCTTGGCCTTGGCAGCAATATCGAGCGCGAGCCCCATTTGCATGCGGGTCTTGAGGCGTTGGATGGCTTTTTGACCGATATGCGCTGTTCCGCCGTATTTGAAAGTCAGCCGGTGGGGATCAAGAGCGGGCCGTTCTTCAACCTGGTGGTCTCGGCGTACACCGATTTGCCGTTGATGGAGTTGGATCGCCGCTTGAAATCCATCGAGGCCGACAATGGCCGTTATGCGCCAGATCGCAAGGGCCTGCCCCTGGATATCGATGTGTTGCTGTATGGCGACCTGACGGGTAATTTTGACGGGCTGGTGTTGCCACGCGCAGAAATCCTGAAGAACGCCTTTGTGCTGTGGCCGCTGTCGTTGATGGCGCCCGAGCGCGTGCATCCTGAAGTGGGCAAGACGTTTGCCGCGTTGTGGCGCGACGCGCAGATCGATCAGGTGCTGGCCCCGGTTGCCTTCAAATGGCGCGACCAGCAGCTCACCCCGGACCTGTAGGCGTCGGCTTGCCGCTCTGGCTTGCGGTGATATTACTGACGCCATCGCGGGCAAGCCCGCTCCTACACTGAATGCTGTTCTTTGTAGGCTTTCAGGGCGTTGAGCCGTTCGCGCTTGAGGGCTTCGCCCAGTTGCGGGCCCTTGAAGCCTTTCTCCAGCAGTGGCGCCACTGCAACGCCTCGTGCCACCTGTGCGGCACCCCGTAAATAATCCGCCTGTGGATAACTTCGCTGCTCAAGGCCCTTGCGGCCTCGCGCGTCCATTTCGCAGGCGACGACAAACTCTTCAAAGCGCTGTGGCCGGCGGAAGACGTCAAAACTCTGCAGCAACTCCAGCAGGGTCGAGGCTTTCAGCTCCAGTGCCCGATGGCCATGGGTGTGATACTCGCCGACCAGTAGCGCCAGTTCCTGACAGTCTTTTGGCACTTTGAAGCGTTCATTGACCGCCCTGATCAGCTTCAGGCCCCGCTGTTCGTGAGCGATATGCCTGGGTAACTTATCCACAGGGGTCAGGCCCTTGCCCAGGTCATGCAGCAGGCAGGCCCAGCGCACGGTCAGGGGTTGGGCGTGCAGGGCGGCCTGCTCCAGCACGCTCAGGGTATGGATGCCGGTATCGATCTCGGGATGGTGGGCTTCGGGTTGGGGCACACCAAACAGCGCATCCACTTCCGGCAGCAGGGTTTTCAGGGCATGGCAGTCGCGCAGTACCTGGATAAATACCTGTGGCTGATCTTCCATCAGGGCCCGGGAAATTTCCTTCCAGCTGCGTTCCGGCGTCAGGGCTTCCAGTTCGCCGGAGTCACTGAGCTGGCGCATCAATTCCAGGGTTTCGGGGGCGATAGTAAAACCGAGGCTGGCATAACGTGCGGCAAACCGTGCAACCCGCAGTACACGCAGGGGATCTTCGGCGAACGCCGGGGAAACGTGGCGCAATACCCGGGCTTGCAGGTCGCGTTGGCCGTTGTACGGATCGGTCAGGTTGCCGTCGTCGTCTTCGGCCATGGCGTTGATGGTCAGGTCGCGACGGATCAGGTCTTGTTCGAGGGTGACGTCAGGGCTGGCATGAAACACAAAGCCGCCATAGCCCCGGCCGCTTTTGCGTTCGGTACGGGCGAGGGCGTACTCCTCGTTGTTGTCTGGGTCCAGAAACACCGGAAAGTCAGAACCCACGGGCCGATAGCCCCTGGCGAGCATTTCTTCGGTGGTGGCCCCGACGACGACCCGGTCGATATCGGTCACGGGAATGCCCAGCAAGCGATCACGTACCGCTCCACCGACTGTGTAGATTTGCATGAAAAAGCCTCCATTAGCCCTACAGGATAACGCCTGCGCCAGGCCAATGGAGGCATTGCTGCGTCAAAGGTGAACCACGGCCAGGTCCAGGCGGCCGTAATCGTTGTCGTTGTGTTCGTTGCGCGGCGGAACATGGTGGGTCTTCATCACTTGGTCGCCTTGCAGGGTCTCCAGGTGGATATCGAAGCCCCATAGCCGGTGCAGGTGCTTGAGCACTTCGTCCGTGGACTCTCCCAGGGGTTTGCGGTCATGTTGCTGGTGGCGCAGGGTCAGGGAGCGATCCCCGCGCATATCGATGCTGTAGATCTGCACGTTGGGCTCGCGGTTGCCCAGGTTGTATTGGGCCGCCAGGGTTTCGCGGATGGTGCGGTAACCGGCTTCGTCGTGGATCGCGGGCACCAGCAGGTCGTCCTTGAGGTCGTCGTCCATAATGCTGAACAGCTTGAGATCGCGAATCACCTGGGGCGACAGGTACTGCAGGATAAAGCTCTCGTCCTTGAAGCTGCTCATGGCGAACTTGATGGTCGATAGCCAGTCGCTGCCGGCGATCTCCGGGAACCAGCGGCGATCCTCTTCGGTGGGGTGTTCGCACATGCGCCGGATATCCCGATACATGGCAAAGCCCAGGGCATAGGGGTTGATGCCGCTGTAGTAGGGGCTGTCGAAGCCTGGCTGGAAGACCACGCTGGTATGGGAGGTGAGGAACTCCATCATGAAGCCGTCGGTCACCAGGCCTTCGTCGTAGAGGTCGTTCATCAGGGTGTAGTGCCAGAACGTGGCCCAGCCCTCGTTCATCACCTGGGTCTGGCGTTGTGGGTAGAAGTACTGGGCGATCTTGCGCACGATCCGCACGATTTCCCGCTGCCAGGGCTCCAGCAGCGGCGCGTGTTTTTCCAGGAAATACAGGATGTTTTCCTGGGGTTCGACGGGGAAGCGTGCATTGTCTTTGTCGCTGTTCTTGTCGGCGCGTTTGGGGATGGTGCGCCACAGGTCGTTGATCTGCTTTTGCAAATGCTCTTCACGGTCCTTCTGCCGTAGCCGTTCTTCCTCGGCAGAAATGGGGTAGGGGCGTTTGTAGCGGTCCACGCCGTAGTTCATCAAGGCATGGCAGGAATCCAGCAGGTCTTCCACGGCGTCGATCCCGTGGCGCTCTTCGCATTGCATGATGTACTGCTTGGCGAACACCAGGTAATCGATGATCGAACTGGCGTCGGTCCAGGTGCGGAACAGGTAGTTGCCCTTGAAAAAGCTGTTGTGGCCATAGCACGCATGGGCCACCACCAGTGCCTGCATGCAGATGGTGTTTTCTTCCATCAGGTAGGCAATGCACGGGTCGGAGTTGATCACGATTTCATAGGCCAGCCCCATCTGGCCGCGGGTGTAGGACTTCTCGGTGCTGAGGAAGTGCTTGCCATAGGACCAATGGTGATAGCCCAGGGGCATGCCCACCGAGGCGTACGCGTCCATCATTTGCTCGGCGGTGATCACTTCGATCTGGTTGGGATAGGTATCCAGGGCATAACCGGCCGCAATGCGGCTGATTTCCCGGTCATAGGCCTGGATCAGTTCAAAAGTCCATTCGGACCCCGTGGAAATGGGTTGGCGCTTATGCTCTTTGGCGGTCATGTCACTAACCTGCGCTGGAAGAGTTCACGGAAGACCGGATAGATATCGCCGGCCGAGACCAGTTGTTGCTGGGCGAAGGTGTCGGCGAAGGCTTCACCGATGCGCTCGTATTCAAACCACAGGGCCTGGTGCTCGCGGGGGGTAATCTCCACATAAGTGTAGTACTGCACGAACGGCATGATCTGGTTGATCAGGATGTCGCGGCAGACGGGCGAGTCGTCGTTCCAGTTGTCGCCGTCGGAGGCCTGGGCGGCGTAGATGTTCCATTCGTTGGCTGGGTAGCGTTCAGCCATGATTTCCTGCATCAGCTTCAGCGCGCTGGACACGATGGTGCCGCCAGTCTCCCGCGAATAGAAAAACTCTTCTTCGTCGACCTCGCGGGCGCTGGTGTGATGGCGAATAAAGACGACGTCGATCTTGTCGTAGTTCCGCTTGAGAAACAGGTACAGCAGGATAAAGAAGCGCTTGGCGATGTCCTTGGTCGCCTGGGTCATGGAGCCGGAAACGTCCATCAGGCAAAACATCACGGCCTTGGAGCTGGGGTTGGGTTGCTTGACCAGCAGGTTGTATTTCAAATCGAAGGTGTCGAGGAACGGCACACGGTGAATGCGTGCGCTGAGTTTCTCGATTTCCGTTTCGATTTCCTGGATATCGCCGAAGTTGTCTGGCTCTTCGCGCTTCAATCGCGCCAGTTCTTCCTTGGCCTCCCTGAGTTTGGCGCGGCTGCTGCCTGAGAGGGCAATCCGTCGCGCGTGGGCCGAGCGCAGGGTGCGGATGATATTGATCCGCGAGGGGTTGCCCTCGTTGCTGATACCGGCGCGGACGGTCTTGAAGGTGTCGGTGCCGGTCAGGTTGCGTTTGACCAGGTTGGGCAGTTCCAGGTCCTCGAACATGAATTCGAGAAACTCCTCCTGGGTGATCTGGAATACGAACTCGTCCATGCCTTCGCCGGAGTTACCGGCCTTGCCCGGGCCTTTGCCACCGCCGCCACCCTGAGGGCGCTGGATATGCTCGCCGCTGGTGAATTCCTTGTTTCCCGGATGAACCACGGTCTGTTTGCCGCCACGGCCGTGATGCAGTACCGGTTCGTCGATATCCCGGCCGGGAATGCTGATCTGCTCGCCGTGCTCCATATCGGTAATGGAGCGGCGACTTACCGCCTCTTCGACGGCCTTTTTGATGTGGTCGCGGTAACGCCGCAGGAAACGCTGGCGGTTTACCGTGCTCTTGTTCTTGCCATTGAGGCGTCGGTCGATCACATAGCTCATAGGGAGCCCTCCGGGCAGCTTCACGTTACAAGCTTCAAGCCGCGAGCTGGAAGCTTAGAGACAAGCGGTCAGCTGCCAGGCCAGGGGCCCGGCAGCATGCGCTTGTCGCTGCCTTACTGCGATTTGCGAACCCGCAGGTACCACTCGGAGAGCAGGCGCACCTGTTTGTCGGTGTAGCCGCGCTCGACCATTCGTGTCACGAAGTCGTTGTGTTTTTGCTGGTCCTCCTTGCTGGCCTTGGCGTTGAAGCTGATGACCGGCAGCAGATCCTCGGTGTTGGAGAACATTTTCTTCTCGATGACCACCCGCAGCTTCTCGTAGCTGAGCCAGGTAGGGTTCTTGCCGTTGTTGTTGGCCCGGGCGCGCAGTACGAAGTTGACGATTTCGTTGCGGAAATCCTTCGGGTTGCTGATGCCGGCCGGTTTTTCGATCTTTTCCAGCTCTTCGTTGAGGGCTACGCGGTTGAGGATCTCGCCGGTCTCCGGGTCGCGGTATTCCTGGTCCTGGATCCAGAAGTCGGCGTACAGCACGTAGCGGTCGAAGATGTTCTGGCCGTATTCGCTGTAGGACTCCAGGTAGGCGGTCTGGATTTCCTTGCCGATGAACTCGATATAGCGTGGCGCCAGGTACTCCTTGAGGAAGCGCAGGTAGCGCTCGCGGGTTTCAGCCTGGAATTGTTCCTGTTCGATCTGCTGCTCTAGCACATAGAGCAGGTGCACCGGGTTGGCGGCGATCTCATGGGGGTCGAAGTTGAAGACCTTGGACAGGATTTTGAAGGCGAAGCGGGTCGACAGGCCGTTCATGCCCTCATCGACGCCCGCCGTGTCGCGGTATTCCTGGATCGACTTGGCCTTGGGATCGGTGTCCTTGAGGTTCTCCCCGTCATAAACGCGCATTTTCGAGTAGATATTCGAGTTTTCCGGTTCCTTGAGGCGCGACAGCACGGTGAACTGGGCGAGCATCTTCAGGGTGTCTGGCGCGCAATGGGCCTTGGCCAGGGAGCTGTTGAACAGCAGCTTGTCGTAAATCTTGATTTCATCGCTGACCCGCAGGCAGTACGGCACCTTGACGATGTAGATCCGGTCGATGAAGGCTTCGTTGTTCTTGTTGTTGCGGAAGGTGTGCCACTCCGATTCGTTGGAGTGGGCCAGCAAGATGCCGGTGAACGGAATCGCCCCCAGGCCTTCGGTGCTGTTGTAGTTGCCTTCCTGGGTCGCGGTGAGCAGTGGGTGCAGCACCTTGATCGGCGCCTTGAACATCTCCACGAACTCCATCAGGCCCTGGTTGGCCCGGCACAGTGCGCCCGAGTAGCTGTAGGCGTCAGCGTCGTTCTGCGGGAACTCCTCCAGTTTGCGGATATCGACCTTGCCCACCAGCGCCGAAATATCCTGGTTGTTCTCATCCCCCGGTTCGGTCTTGGCCACGCCGATCTGGTTGAGGATCGACGGATAGAGTTTCACCACCCGGAACTGGCTGATATCGCCGCCGAATTCGGCCAGGCGCTTGGTGGCCCAGGGCGACATGATGGTGTTGAGATAGCGCCGTGGGATACCGAAGTCCTCTTCGAGGATCGCGCCGTCTTCGGTGGCGTTGAACAGGCCAAGGGGCGACTCGAACACCGGAGAGCCCTTGATCGCGTAGAACGGCACCTTTTCAATCAGTTGCTTGAGTTTTTCGGCCAGGGAAGATTTACCGCCGCCCACGGGGCCGAGCAGGTAAAGGATCTGTTTCTTCTCTTCCAGGCCCTGGGCGGCATGGCGGAAGTAGGAGACGATCTGGTCGATGCATTCTTCCATGCCATGGAAGTCTTCAAAGGCCGGGTAGCGGCGGATCACCTTGTTGGAGAAGATTCGCGACAACCGCGAGTTGTTGGCGGTGTCTACCAGTTCCGGCTCGCCAATCGCCAGTAGCAGGCGCTCGGCGGCAGATGCGTAGGTGCTGCGGTCCTTTTTGCACAGCTCAAGATACTCTTGCAGCGTGAGTTCTTCTTGCTGTGTGGACTCGAAGCGTTGTTGGAAGTGGCTAAAAATACTCATGACGTCGTCACCTCGCTCGATACCTGGAGCCGACGCTGGATCAATCAGTCGATGCTGGCAGCCATTGGCGTTTGCCGTGGCCATTTCCCCCCAGAACACCCTGAAACGCTACCGATGACCCGCACGCCGGTGTACCGGCTCTCCCCTGTTTTGGATGGCCTGCGCTTAATGATAGTTGGGAATCCGGGAGGTCAAGGCGAGATGCCCAATTAGTTTGGGCGCGCCGTTCGTCAGAAACGGCGCGAGCCCAAGCGTCACGCGGGGTAGCGGGGTTTGAAAAAAATTATTGCGAATCGCCGCTAACCATTTCCGCAGGATACGTCGTACGCCACAGCTCAAAGCCGCCGTCCAGGCTGTAGACATCGGAGAAGCCCTGGCTGACCAGATAAGCCGCCGCACTCTGGCTGGAGTTGCCGTGATAGCAGGCCACGATCACGGGGGCGTCGAGGTCGGCGGCGCGGATGAAATCGGCAATGTTGTGGTTGTCCAGGTGCCGTGCGCCGGTGATGTGGTTCAGCGCGTAGGCCTGGGGATCACGGATATCCACCACCACGGCGCCTTGCTCACGCAGGGCCTGGGCTTGTTCGGGAGGGATACGTTTGAATTCACTCATGGCGGGCTCCTTGGGCGGGCGGCAAGCGGCGTCTAGCGCTTGGCGGCAGCTGGTAGTGTAACGGGAAGGGGGGATTGGCACTGGCAGCTCAGGCGCTCGCCGGTGTCGATGTTCATCAGGGTCATGGCCCCGCCCCACACGCAACCGGTGTCGAGGGCAAATACGCCGGGTTCGTCGCAGCGGCCTTCAAGGGCGGCCCAGTGACCGAAGATGATCTTCGTGTCGCGGGTCTTGCGTTCTGGGTGGGCGAACCAGGGTTTGTAGCCGGGCAGGGCGGTTTCGGCGCCTTCCTTGCTCTTGAGGTCGAGTTTGCCTTCGGCGGTGCAGAAACGCATGCGCGTGAAGTAGTTGGTGATGACCCGCAGGCGGGCGGCGCCTGTCAGGTCGTTATCCCACTTCAGCGGTTCATTGCCGTACATGCCGTCCAGATAGGTGGCGAACAGGGTGTCATCAGCCAGGGCGGCTTCGACCTCGGCGGCACATTTAAGGGCTTTTTTCAGGGTCCATTGCGGTGGGATGCCGGCATGCACCAGGGCGGTATTACGGCTCTCATCGTAATGCACGAGCTTTTGCCGGCGCAGCCAGTCGAGCAACTCGGCGCGATCCGGGGCCTCGAGGACTTCCCGCAGGGTGTCGCCCTTTTTCAGGCGCTCGATATTATTGCCTGCCGCCAACAGGTGCAGGTCGTGGTTGCCCAGCACGCAGACCAGGGAATCGCGCAGGCGATACAGGTAGCGCAGGGTTTCCAGGGATTGCGGGCCGCGGTTGACCAGGTCGCCCACCAGCCACAGGCGATCCCTGGCCGGGTCGAAAGCTACCCGGTCAAGCAGGCGTTTGAGCGGCTCCAGGCAGCCTTGCAGGTCGCCGACAGCATAGGTTGCCATCAGTGCAGGGCTCCGGGCACCGCCAGGCGGAAGGGGGCAATGATGGCGTCGAAGTGCTTGCCGTCTTCGGCCAGCATCTGGTAGCTGCCTTGCATCGTGCCGACCTTGGAGGTCATCACGGTGCCGCTGCTGTAGGTGTGGCTGGCGCCGCTGTCGATCAGAGGCTGTTGGCCGATGACACCGGCCCCGCGCACTTCCTCGACATGGCCGTCGCCGTCGGTGATGACCCAGTGCCGCGACAGGAGCTTGGCGGGCACCTGGCCATTGTTCTTCACCGTGACGGTGTAGGCAAAGGCAAAGCGATTCTGTTCGGGTTGCGATTGTTCCGCCAGGAAGCGGGTGACGACGCTGACGTCGATCTGATAGCGAGGATCGGACATGCAAGAGGCCTTAAGAGCAAAAGCGGAGGACAGCAGATGCGGCTCAGTCTAGGCCATGAGGTGGGCACTAGGCCAGATATGTGTCTGACCTGGTAAGCGATGGCGTCCTGGCAGATGACGAAGGGCTATCAGTGTAGCGCGGCTCAAATGTGGGAGCTGGCAAGCCCGCACGCATTGGAACTGCGGCGGGCGCTGGGAGTGGGGCCAGCAAAAATAAGTGTGGGAGCTGGCTTGCCTGCGATGGCGGTGGGTCAGTCGCTATATCCTTGGCTGACACACCGCCATCGCAG
>NZ_JBWKWY010000021.1:0-93259 GCF_059422465.1 Pseudomonas sp. GW821-FHT01D09 | reverse complement strand
CGGTAGTTCAGTCGGTTAGAATACCGGCCTGTCACGCCGGGGGTCGCGGGTTCGAGTCCCGTCCGCTGCGCCATATTCGGTAACCTGGAACACTGAACGCCAGGTCACCACACAAAGCCCGCTCATTGAGCGGGCTTTTTGCTGTCTGGGGTTTGTGAAAATCCCTGGCCATAAAAAACGCCGCCGATCATTTCCGATGACCGGCGGCGTTTTTTATGGGGCGCTTAGAAATCCCAGCGCGTGGTGACCATGAAGTTACGCGGTTCACCGTAGGCCGCCGAGTTATAGAAGCCGATATTGGTGTAGTAGGACTTGTCGAAGATGTTGTTGACGTTCAGTGTCGCCGACAGATTTTTGGTGACCTGGTAACGGGTCATCAGGTCCACCAGCCAGTAGGCTTGCTGGGAAAACTCTTCATACCCGTTATGCGGGGTGTTGTAGATATCCTGCCAACCCACGCTCTGCCAGCGCACGCCGCCGCCGACGGTCAACTTGTCGAGCTCGCCCTTGAGTTTGTAGGTGGTGTACAGCTTGATCTGGTCTTCAGGCTCGAACGTGGAGATCTTCACGTCCTTGTCATCGCGCACGATCTTGTGGGTGTAGCCGGCCTGGAGCTGCCAGCCGGGGGCGATCTCGCCGGACATCTCCACTTCGTAGCCCTTGGTCACGGCCTTGCTGCTCTTATAGGCATAGTTGGATGGGATCGGCGTCTGATTGTTGTAGGCGTCATCCGACAGCGCGCGATTGGATTCATGGATTTCAAAGTACGCCGCGCTGGCGTTCACCCGGCCGTCGAGGAAGTCGGCTTTCACCCCCAGCTCCCAGTTTTGCCCTTCATCCGGCTCAAGCAGCTTGTTGTCCCGATCGCGGTTGTAGTTTTCCTGGGGCATGAAAATATCGGTGTAGCTGGCGTACACCGAGTAGGTGTCGTTCAAGTCGTAGACCGCGCCGACATACGGCACAAAGCGCCCGGACTCGCGGTAATTGGGGTTGTAGCCGGTGACCTGGTAGTTGACCACGCGACCACCGAGCAGCAGCTTGAGGTCATCGGCCAGGTTCAGGCGCGTGGTCACATAGGCGCCGGTCTGGCGTACGGTATCGTCGGTCAGGGATTGGGCATTGCCCCAGTCCGGGAGGGTGGCGTGGCCGTGCCAGTTATTGAAATCGACGATGTTCGGGCTGAGGTTCCAATAGCCTTTGCCTTTCCATTCGGAGGCACTGATGGAGCCGCCCAGCACCAGTTCATGTTCCCGGCCGCCGAGGCTGAATGGGCCACTCACGTACAAGTCGGCCGAGTCGCTGACCGTTTCCCCGGTGTATTTGCCCGAGGTGAGTTGTGCGGTGCCGTCGGGCTGCGGCTGGTCGCCCTGGATCGAGCCCATCAGTGCGTGGTAGCCGTTGATCTTGTGGTCCAGTTGCAGCTTGGTCACCCAACCGTTGCCCAGGTCATGTTCGAGCATGGCGAACACGGTGCGGGTGTATTGCTCCCAGCTGCTCCAGTCGGCGGCGTTATTGAACGAGCGCTTGACCTTGTTGCGTTCGCCCTTGGAATTGATCAGCGGGAAGCTGCCTGACCAGGAAGAGCCCTTGGGCAACGTATCCTGGTAATCGCCGCCGACAGTCAGCAGGGTGTCCGGCGACAGGTCGAACTCCATGATGCCGTAGTACGTCGGGCTCTTGCGCGAGTAGTGGTCCATGAACGAGTGCTTGTCCTGGTAGGCCGCGACTGCCCGGCCGCGCACAGTGCCGCTCTCGGTCAGCGGGCCGCTGACGTCCAGTTCGCTGCGGTAGTTGTCCCAGGAACCGGCGCCCAGGGTGGCATGCCCCCGGAAATCGGCGGTGGGCTTCTTGCGCACCAGGTTGATCGTCGCGCCCAGGGAGCCGGCGCCGGTGAGCAGGCCGGTGGCGCCCTTGAGCACTTCGACGCGGTCATAGATCGCCATGTCGCTCAGGGTGTTGCCCGCCGAATAGGCGACGTTGCGCGCCGTCGAGGGAATGCCGTCGTACTGGAAGTTATTGATCGAAAAACCCCGGGCGTAGTAGTTGCTGCGCTCGCTGTCGAAGGCCGACACGGTGATGCCCGGGGTATGGCGCATCACATCGTCGACGGTGTTCAGGCCGAAGTCATCCATGTACTGGCGCGTAACAACACTGACCGATTGCGGGGTTTCCTTGGGCGTCAGCACCAGGCGCGTGGCGGTGGCAATGCTGCCGGGGGTGTAGGAGCCGCTGTCTTCGGTGACGTTACCCAGCTGGTTGCCGCTGACTTGGGTCGGGCCCAGCTCCAGGGTGCCGTTGCTGGCGGTGGGCGCGGGTTGCAGCGCATACCCCTGGTTGCCCTTGACCGCGACGTAGCCGCTGCCCTGCAGCAACCGGTCGAAGCCGTCCTGGATCCCGTAGTTGCCTTGCAGGCCTGGGCCAGCGAGGCCTTCCAGCTCGCGGGACTGGAACACAAGCGCCACGCCGGCCTGCTGGGCAAAGCGGTTGAGCGAACTGCCCAGAGGCCCGGCAGGAATGTTGTAAGCCTGGGCAACGGTGCTGGCCATATCCGCCTGGGCCGGGCTGCTGTGCAAGGCGCCAACGGTGACGGCGAGCATGGCCAGGGAAAACGGCGCGCTTCTCAGTAGGCCAAAGCGTCCACGGGGGGAGGAAGGGGTGTGCATGGTCAAGGCAATCCTTTCGGTGTCGAATTACCTTGCTTGACGGGCAACTGCGCAAAAACCGGAAGCCAATGCGAATAATTATTTTTTGGGTGTGGGGTCAGGGTTGACCACGATCAGCCACGGGGTAAAGGCGCGCAGTTTTATCGGCAGGGCCTGCGCCAGCAGTTGCAGGGCGTGGTCGCTGTCATCCAGGGGGATTACCGCCGACACTCGCAGGCCCTGTAGCGCGGCACGATCAAATTGCAGGCGGCCTGCGCGATGCCGGGCGATTTCATCCAGCACTTCGGGCAATGGCCGGTTTTCCACCACCAGTTGGTGGCGGCGCCAGGCTTCGTTGATGCTGGCTGGGTCGATGCTGCCGGTCAGGCGTACGCTGTCGGTGCTGATCAGGGCCTGGGAGCCGGCGGCGACCTCCAGGGTCTGCCGGGCATCGGCGCTATGGGCAGCCACGCGGGATTCGAGCATGGTCAGCACGGTGCTATCGCCCTCGCGCTTGACCACAAACCGCGTGCCCAGCGCGCGCAGGCTGCCGTGGGCGGTCTGTACGATAAATGGCCGTGCCTGATCGTGGGCCACTTGCACCAGGATCTCGCCTTGCAGCAGGTCGATGCGCCGCTGCGTGGCGTCGAAATGCAAGTTGGCCGCGCTGATGCCATTGAGGCTCAGCGCCGAGCCGTCTGCCAGGCGCAGGGTTTGCCACTGGTCGGGGCCATTGCGCACATCGGCCATCCATTGTTGTGGGTAAGGGCTCAACAGCAGCGCCGTCGCCGGCAAGGCCAGGCTGCCCGCCAGCAACAGGCTGCGTAGCGCACGTTTGCCGCGCCGCGCTTTTTTCTCGGCGAACGCTGCATTCAGCGCCGCCCGCGCCGGGGATTTTTTCCCGCGCAGGGCCTGCATCCGCGAAATCACCGCTTCCATGCGTGCGGCGGCTGCGGCGTAGTGGGGGCCTTGTTGTTTCCAGCACTCGAACGCCAGGCGCTGCGCTTCGCTCAGCTCGCCTTCATGCAGGCGCAGCATCCATTCGGCGGCTTGTTCTTCGATCTGTTGGCGGGCGTCGGGCATGGGTGGCTCAGGTGTCCATACTGTGGCCGCAATGCACCAGGGCCTGGATCAGGTATTTGCGCACCGTGCGTTCCGAGAGCTTGAGTTGCCGGGCGATCTGCACTTGAGTCAGCTCTTCAAGGTAATAGAGCACAAACGCCTGGCGCGAATACTCATGCATGCCTTCAAGGATAAAGGCGATCTGTTCCAGGGCTTCGAGGGTGGTGTGGATCTGCTCCGGTGACTGGAACCCCTCCAGGGCATCGATCGTCAGCGCCAGCTCTTGCAGGTAGGCCTGTTCAATTTGCTTGCGTCGGGCCTGGTCGATAATCAGGCGGCGCGCGGTGGTGCTCAAGTAGGCCCGGGGTTCGCGGATCGTCGCCACCGACTCACGGGTGTGCAGGATGCGGGCGAAAGTGTCCTGTGCCAGGTCGGCCGCATTCTGCCGACAACCCAACTTGCGCCGCAGCCAGGTGAACAGCCAGCCATGATGCTCGCTGTAGAGCTGGGTTATTTCCCGTTGGAATGGCGGTTCACCCACAGACATCGGCGTGGCCCAGGTGTTATTGAGAATAATTTCTAATTGTGGGACCAGGGTTGGGCAAACGCAAGAGACTCGCGTTTAGCTGCTGCAAACGCCGGTTTTCAAGGGGGCGGGCGGTCGTGGCCAAGATATTTCAAATAAATTGCATTTAAATCAACACATTGCAAAATTTTCGTATATGATGCGCCCCGCACCGAACGTAAAGGGTGATTAGCTCAGCTGGGAGAGCATCTGCCTTACAAGCAGAGGGTCGGCGGTTCGATCCCGTCATCACCCACCATTACGTCCAATGCTACGCGCAGCGGTAGTTCAGTCGGTTAGAATACCGGCCTGTCACGCCGGGGGTCGCGGGTTCGAGTCCCGTCCGCTGCGCCATATTTTCCAGGTCCGATGTTTCGGATTTGAGATTGAACAGCCAAGGCTGATCAGTCAGATGTTTGAAGGCGGTTGAAGGTGACACTTCGGCAGTCTGAGCGATACGCAGCGGTAGTTCAGTCGGTTAGAATACCGGCCTGTCACGCCGGGGGTCGCGGGTTCGAGTCCCGTCCGCTGCGCCATATCTGTTCCAGGGTCCACTGAACACCCTGAGAGCGCCAAGACAAGCTTTATGCTTGATTGGATCGATAGCAAAGACCCTGGTCGAAAGACCGGGGTTTTTTGTGTCTGCGATTTGATCGGGCGATTTGCAGGAGCCGGCAAACCGGCGCCTGCAATGCTTGTGTCAGAAGCCCAGCTTGTCCCGCAGCCCGTAGTACCACGCGCCCAGCGCCGCAAATGGCGTGCGCAGCAGTTGGCCGCCCGGGAACGGGTAGTGCGGCAGGTCGGCAAATGCATCAAAACGCTCTGCCTGGCCCCTGAGGGCTTCGGCCAGTACCTTGCCTGCCAGGTGGGTGTACGTCACACCATGGCCGCTGCAGCCCTGGGAGTAGTAGATGTTGTCGCCGATGCGACCGACCTGGGGCAGGCGCGACAGGGTCAGCAGGAAGTTGCCGGTCCAGGCGTAGTCGATTTTTACATCCTTGAGTTGTGGAAAGGCCTTGAGCATCTTCGGCCGGATGATGGCTTCGATGTTCGCCGGATCCCGCGCGCCATACACCACGCCACCGCCGAAGATCAGGCGCTTGTCGCTGGTCAGTCGGTAGTAGTCGAGCAAGTAGTTGCAATCTTCGACACAAAAATCCTGGGGCAGCAGGGTTTTGGCCAGTTCATCACCCAGGGGCGCCGTGGTAATCACTTGTGTGCCGCAGGGCATCGACTTGGCCGCCAGTTCGGGCACCAGGTTGCCCAGGTAGGCGTTGCCGGCGACGATGATGAATTTAGCCTTCACCTTGCCTTGGGCGGTGTGCACCACAGGGTTGGCGCCACGCTCGATACGCACGGCGGCGGACTGTTCGTAGATCGTGCCACCCAGGGATTCCACGGCCGCCGCTTCACCCAGGGCCAGGTTGAGCGGATGGATATGCCCGCCACTCATGTCCAGCAGGCCGCCCACGTAGTTCTCACAGGCCACCACCTCGCGGATGCGCCGCTCGTCGAGCAGCTCCAGCTGGGTATGGCCGTAGCGTTCCCACAAACGCTTCTGCGACTCCAGGTGGCCCATGTGCTTGCTATTGAGCGCGGCAAAGACACCGCCGTCTTTCAAGTCGCACTGGATCTGGTATTTGGCGACCCGCTCACGAATGATCCTGCCGCCCTCGAACGCCATTTGCCCCAACAGTTGTGCCTGCTGGGGGCCGACGCTGCGCTCGATCACGTCGATATCACGGCTGTAGCTGTTGACTATCTGGCCACCATTGCGCCCAGACGCACCGAAACCCACCTTGGCGGCTTCCAGTACCGTCACGCGAAAGCCGTTCTCCAGCAGGAACAGCGCACTCGACAGTCCGGTATAGCCGGCGCCGATCACGCACACGTCGGTTTCGATTTCACCTTGTAGCGCGGGCCGGGGAGGAGCCGCATTGGCGGAAGCGGCGTAATAGGACTGGGGGTAGGGGGTGTTCGCCATACTGGAACCTCTGTTTTATATTTTTTACGAGTGCGCCGATCCTACCTGAGTTGAAAATACCCTGCCAGCCACCCGAAAAAATCAGCATGGCTGATAAAAAATAAAAAATTCGCATATTCATAGGCTTAGCTGCAAAAAAGGTGTTGACACCCCTTGGGAATTCCGTAGAATGCCGCCTCACAGCAGGCACGTAGCTCAGTTGGTTAGAGCACCACCTTGACATGGTGGGGGTCGTTGGTTCGAGTCCAATCGCGCCTACCAAACAAAATCCGCTCTGCTGGGCGGTCTAGAAGGGCTCACCGAAAGGTGGGCCCTTTTTTGTTGTCTGTGATTTGCAAAACCTTCATTCAAAATGCCAGTCTCGCGCCTATCTACATCAACACTCCTGCCTCCCGATAGGCGAACGCTGATGCAATAGAAGCAGGGTAGAAGGCATGCAACCGTCTGCTAGGCTTCAGCCTCCTGGGAGAAAGGCTGGTCCTTTTACCCGCATTGAATGATTGCTTGGGGAAAAGCTATGTCGGTCTACTCCATTACCATTCCCTGCTTCGCGCAAATGCTGCGCGCGTTAGCGTCTCTTTTGTCCAAGGGTCAAGACTCTGCCCTGGAGCGCGGGTATGACCCGGAAATTTTGTTGGGGGCTCGACTGGCGCCTGATATGCATGATCTGGCCCGTCAGATTCAGTACGCGTGCACGCAAGCGCAGGAGGCGGTTCAGCGACTGACACGGCAGCCGGTGTTATTGCTCACGCCTCCCGAAAGCCTGGCAGCAGCGCAGGTATTGATCGAGCATACGTTGGCCATTCTTGATGCAGCGGACCACGCTCAAATAGAGGAAGGGGCAGGGCGCGAAATCGCTATTGAGTTACCCAATGATTGAGTTACCCAATGGCATGGCCTTCGATATGACCGGCAGTGAGTACGCTGTGAACTGGGCTATTCCACAGTTCTACTTTCACCTGGTTACGGCCTACAACATCTTGCGTCATAACGGCGTGCCCCTTGGTAAAGCCGATTACGTACAGCATATGTTCGCCTACTTGCGGCCGTAGTTTCTGCTTGCCCCATCTTTCATTGCCGGGCTACCCAGTGACGCAGCGCAGGGGTCAGGATCTTTGCTTCAAATGTAAAGTATTCGCATTTATACTGCGCGCAATTGCCCTCTCTCCAGGGCATCCGCTTCTCTCATCGCGCAGGTCATCGTGCAGGTCGACCCTCCCAAACCCACACTGCTGGCAGCATTGGTTCGGCACTACGACGAGTTGGTGGATCATGTCCGCCGGCGTTTTGGTGAGCGGATATTTGCCCGCGAAGTGATACACGACTTGTGCCTGCAGTTGCTTGAGCAGGATGAGAAACCAGGTGTACGCACGCCAGTGGCCTTGTTGCGCAAGATCGCCAGCGATATGGCGATCAGCCGTTATCGAAGCGAGCGTCGGCGCCAGGGCTGGGTTGTCGGCGTTTCGGTATTGCCGCAAGTGGCCTGCGGTGCGCCGAGCCAGGAGCGCCATCTGGCTGGGGAGCGGGCCTTGGAGTTGCTCACCGAGGCGATTGCCAGCCTGCCACCGCGCTGCCAAATGGTGTTTGTCATGCACAAGGTGCATGAATTGCCCCAGGCCGAAGTGGCCGCGCGCCTGGGGATTTCCCTGAAAACCGTCGAGAAGCACCTGCGCCTGGGCATGGGGATCTGCCGTACGCATCTAGGGACAGAGGTCTTGCCATGAATCGCGACCCACACAAGAGCAAGGACTTCAGCCAGGAGGAGGAGGCCATTGCGCGGGTTCGCGAGGACCTCAAGCAACGTTTTCCGCTGCCCCCGTCGACGCCCGCGAAAAACAAACGCCCCACAGGGAAAACCCTCGGGCTGTTGCTGCTGGCGATGGTTGCGGGGGTGGCCTGGGTCGATCCGGCCTACCGCAGCGAACACTTTGCCAGCCAGGTAGGGCAACGCCAGGCGCTGCAGCTGGCGGATGGCTCTCGGGTGCTGCTCGACAGCAGCACGCAGATGACGGTCAGCTGGCATCTGCGCAGCCGCCAGGTCGAATTGAAGGCGGGGCAGGCGTTGTTTGAGGTGTCGCCGAGGGTCTACCGGCCTTTCCTGGTCGATGCCGGGTTGGTTGGGGTGCGAGTCGTGGGCACGCGTTTTAACGTCAGCCGTCAGGAACAGGATGTGCAGGTCAGCGTGGCTGAAGGCAAGGTCACTGTGCGGGCGGCCGCTACCGGTTTAGTCACAGCGCTGGAGCCCGGGCAGCAATTGCGTTTGCAGAAGGGGCAAGAGGCTCAGGTGAAACGGGTTGACGTGGATGACGTCACCGCCTGGCAACAAAGCCGGCTGGTTTTTGAAAGCACTCCGCTTGAGGAAGTCATCGGCATACTGCAGCGCTATCACCGTCAGCCTATAAGGCTCATGGACCCCAGGCTTGCGCGCCTGCCGGTTTCCGGTGTGTTTGACAGTGGCCACGTTGACCGCTTGCTGGCGCTGTTGCCCGGGATCCTGGCGGTGCGCGTCTCCACTGCGGCCGATGGCTCGGTCCTGATCGATTCCCCCGGCTAGAAAAAATAATCTTCAACCGAGGTAGGGTTGCGCCGCAGTGCTGACGGCTATCTCCCTGTAACCCTACTTCGTGGAGAATAAAAACGTGAGTCAGTCCTTCCTGCGCGCGCGGGTGCGCATGTCCTTGCTGGCCAGCAGCTTGCTCCTGAGCCAATGGTCGCTGGCAGAATCGGCCCCGGTTGATTTCGATATCCCGGCCGCATCGCTGGAGAAATCCCTGAATGCCGTAGCCCGGCAATCCTCGGCACAGATCCTGTTCGCCAGTGAAATCACGGCCGGCAAGAGCGCGCCGGCCTTGCGCGGGCGCTACACGTTGCAGGAAGCGCTTGAGCGGTTGCTCGGCAAAAGCGGGCTGACGGTGCAGGCGCGTGACGAACAAACATTCCTGGTGGTCCAGGGGGGCACCGCCAATGTCTCCCCAGCGTCGGACCCCGCGCCGGGCACAATGGAGCTGGCCAGCCTGACCATCAGTGCCTCGCGGCTCGACAGCGACCTGGTGCCCCAGGCCCGCCAGGTCAATGTCATCGAACACAAGCAGCTGGAGCAACTGCGCCAGGGCTCAGACAGCCTCGCCACGTTGCTGGCCAAGAGCATCCCGGGCATGGCCGACTCAAGCCGGACCATTACCGACTACGGGCAGACCTTGCGTGGACGGACGATGCTGGTGCTGGTCGACGGTGTTCCGCTCAATACCAACCGCGATTCCTCGCGCAACCTGGCGAACATCGACCCGGCGCTGATCGAGCGTATCGAAGTGATCCGTGGCAGCAGTGCGATCTACGGCGCAGGCGCGACCGGGGGCATCATCTCGATCACCACGCGGCCGGCCGGTGGCGAGCCGCGGGCGAGCACCAGCCTGAGCGCCGTCTCGCCCTTGAGCAAGCTGGGCAGCGATGGCCTGGGCGGCCAGTTGCAGCATCATGTTGCCGGGTCCCAGGGCCGGGTGGATTACGCCCTGGACTTCGGCGCCCGCCACATTGGCGCCTCCTACGACGCCAACGGGCACCGCCTGGCGCCAGAGCCCAGCCAGGGCGATCTGTTCGATTCCAATACCTTCAACGTTGGCGGCAAACTGGGCTTGCGCCTTGATGATGTGCAGCGCATTCAACTGTCTGCCAGCCATTACAATGCCGAGCAGAACACCGACTACACCTCCGACCCGTCGGTGGCCAGGCTTCCTGCGGGCTCGGTGCCTGCGCGCCCGTTGTCCGGTTTGTCGTTGGCCGAGCAGAACCAGATCAAGAACACCTTGCTCAACCTGGAGTACGCCCATACCGACGTACTGGGCGGCACGCTTAATGCGCAACTCTACTATCGGGACTACTTCACCCGATTCACGCCGTTCGATGCCCGTGCAGTGGCGACCCGTGGACGTAATGTCGACCAGGTCATGCAGAACAGTGAAGTATTCGGCAGCCGGGTCACCCTACGCACGCCGCTGGGGAGCCAGGGCAATACGGAGTTGTTATGGGGCGCTGACTTCAACCAGGAGCGCAGCGACATGCCCATCGACATCTTCGACCCGCGAGCCTATGACGCCAGTGGTGGCAGGGTGTTTGACAAGATCGGCAAGCTCACCTACATGCCCGACCTGACAACCCGTAGCCTCGGCGGCTTTGCGCAGTTGCAACATAAGCTCAACGAACAATGGTCGGTGGAGGGCGGCGTGCGCTATGAATACGCCACCGCTCAATACGATGACTTTATCCCGCTCTCGGAGTCGGCAGCGACCCAGCCGGCGACTGTCCGCGGGGGCAAGGTGCATTACGATTCAGTGCTGTCCAATATCAGCCTGACTTACTCGCCGGTAGCGGGCCAGGAGATCTACGCGGCGTTCAGCCAGGGCTTCCAGTTGCCCGATATCGGGGTGCAGCTGCGCAATGCCCGGCGAGGGTTCGATCTTGGTTCCTCCAACCTGGAACCGGTGAAAACCAACAACTACGAGCTGGGCTGGCGTGGTGGGTTGGGCGATCAGACATTGGCCTCGCTGGCCGTGTTCTACACCACCTCCAAGCTTGGGGATGTGCAGAGTTTCAACGATGGCCTGATCCTGACCCGCACCCAAGAGCGAATTTACGGCGTAGAAGGCAGTGCCGACTGGTTGACCGACGATGAGCGCTGGGGCGCCGGCGGCACCTTTACTTGGATGAAGGGCCGGGAGCAGCCCGAAGGCCGTGACTGGCAGGACATGACCGGGTACCGCATCCCGCCGCTCAAACTGACCGCCTACCTGGAGTTCAAGCCGACCGAAACCTGGAGCAACCGCCTGCAGGCCAACTATTTCGACGGCGCCGACTATCGCCTGGATGGCGTTGCCAGCTTTGGACGGCGCAAGGTCGACAGTTACACCACCGTTGATCTGATCAGCCAATACCAACTCAGCGAAAATGACCAGCTCGGCATGGGGATCCAGAACCTGTTCAATCGCAGCTACTACCCGCTCTACAGCCAACTGATGCGTAGCAGCAACAACACCAGCCACTTGCCAGCGCCGGGTACGGTGTTGACCGCAAGTTACACCCATCAGTGGTGACCACCCTGACTGCCCGGTGCCCCTGATGGGGCGCCGCAGCACTAGCAATCCTGCGTTGGCGGCGTGTCGCGGTTTTGCGTGCGCTAAACCCTTGCGCGAAGATCGGTGCTCATCCCCTCACAAACTTTATTGATTTGCAGCAACAATTTTTCTTGTTGGACACCCTCCGTCCCAAGCAGCAAAGATGCCCGCCAGTGACCCTCGACCTACCCGGTCAATAATAAAAATCCGCGTCGGGCTGCCCGTTATCGCTTATCGGCGATGCAGGCGTCGCAGCACGCAATCAAGGACTCAACGCCATGCAAACTGTTGTGAACCTTTGGCCGCTGATTGGCGTGCTCGTCATCGTGGTCGGCTTTGTGTTGCGCTTCAATCCATTACTGGTGGTGACAGCGGCGGCGATTGCCACCGGGTTTGCCGCCCACTTCCCCCTGGAAAAAATCCTCGCCACCATGGGCGATGGCTTCCTGCAGACCCGTGCCTTGCAACTGATCCTGCTGTTGCCCCTGGCCGTTATCGGCCTGCTGGAGCGCCATGGCCTGCGTCTGCATGCGCAGAACTGGATTGCACGCTTCGAGCGGGCCACCGTCGGGCGCCTGTTGATCATTTATCTGTTTGTTCGCGAATCCACGGCCGCCATGGGCCTGACCAGCCTGGGCGGGCACCCGCAAATGGTGCGCCCGTTGCTGGCGCCCATGGCGGAAGGGGCTGCCGAGAAGCGCTTCGGCAAGTTGCCGGACAAGGTGCGCCACAAAGTCCTGGCAATGTGTGCCGCCACAGACAACGTGGGGCTGTTTTTTGGTGAAGATATTTTCGTGGCCTTTGGTGCGATTGCCCTGATGCATACCTTCCTGCTGGGCTCCGGCATTGATGTCGAGCCGCTGCACATCGCGGTGTGGGGCATCCCTACGGCGATTTGTGCGTTCATTGTGCACGCCATACGTTTGCACCGCTTTGACCGAAGGCTGACGCGTGAACTGACGGCCACTGCGCCCGTCAACGCTCAGTCGGAGGCCGCGCAATGATCATTTCCATCCAATACCTGTACTGGCTCGCCGGCGTTTTGTTGCTGATTACGGCGGGCATGATCCTGGCTGACCGCACCCACCCCAAGCGTTGGTCAACCGCGTTGTTCTGGTTGCTGTTCGCCATTCCGTTCCTGGTGGGCGAGCACCTACCGTCGGTGGTGGTGGGCATTGGCGTGGTGCTGATGGCGCTTATCGCCGGGCTCGGCGGGGTAGGGCGTGGTTCACATGCCGAGTTGCATGACAAGGAGTCCCGCGCCAGTGCTGGCCGGCTGGGCCATAAACTGTTTATTCCGGCACTGGCCATTCCGTTGACCACGGTGATCGGCTCGGTGCTGCTCAAGCACACCGAGATTGGCGGCGTACCGCTGCTGGATCCGAAGAACACCACGTTCGTGTCCCTCGGCCTCGGCTGTCTGATTGCCCTGGGGTTGGCCTGCTGGCTGACCCGTGATACCCCGGTGCAGGCCTTGCGCGAATCGCGACGCCTGACCGAAGCCCTGGGCTGGGCTATGGTGCTGCCACAGATGCTGGCAATGCTCGGCCTGCTGTTTAACGAAGCCGGGGTTGGCACGGCCGTGGCTCACGTCACCACCACCTATATCAACCTGGATTACAAACTGGTGGCGGTGATGGTCTATGTGTTGGGCATGGCGCTGTTCACTGTGATCATGGGTAACGGCTTTGCCGCCTTCCCGGTCATGACCGGGGGGGTGGGCGTGCCGGTGCTGGTGGGGATTTATGGCGGCAACCCGGCGGTGATGGCGGCCATCGGCATGTTCTCCGGCTACTGCGGTACGCTGATGACCCCGATGGCGGCGAACTTCAATATTGTGCCTGCGGCGCTGTTGGAGTTGCCGGACAAAAACGCGGTGATCAAGGCGCAGATACCCACGGCGCTGATGATGTTGCTGGTCAATATCGTCCTTCTTTATCTGTTGATGTGAGGTGGTGATGGGGACTGTGCTGCTGACGGGGTTCGAGCCATTCGATCAAGACCCGATCAACCCATCCTGGGAGGCCGTGCGCCTGCTGGACGGGGTGCAATTGCAAGAGGGGGTGACGATTGTCGCCCGCCAGTTGCCCTGTGCCTTTGCCACCGCCGGCGTCTGTTTGGACCAGTTGCTGGCCGAGCATCAGCCGCAACTGGTGATCGCCACGGGGCTGGGGCCCGGGCGTAGTGACATTTCCATCGAGCGGGTTGCAATCAATCTCATCGATGCGCGGATCCCCGACAACCTCGGTGTGCAGCCCATCGATACGGCGGTGATCCCTGAAGGTCCGGCGGCCTACTTCAGCACCTTGCCGGTCAAGGCCATGGTCAAGGCGGTGCGCGAGGCAGGGGGCGCGGCTTCGGTGTCGCAAACGGCGGGCACCTTTGTGTGCAACCAGGTGTTCTACCACTTGCAGCATGCCCTGGCTGGGTCGGGCGTGCGCAGTGGGTTTATCCATGTGCCTTTCCTGCCAGGGCAAGGGGGGGCGCATCAGCCGTCGATGGCGTTGGCGACGACAGTTGCAGGCTTGAGGGTTGCGCTCCTGGCTGCCTGGAATACGCCGCGTGATATCTCAGAAAGTGGCGGTCAGGTGTGCTAAGGCCTTGAACAAGGCCGGGGTCGATCCAGAGTGCCTTATCTTTTAAAGACAGGATCCAAATGCTGTTTCAAGAGGGGGTTTTCTGGCGAGCCTGCCTAAACGCACGGCGATTGAGCTTTCGCTGGATGGCCGCCTGAATGGGCTTGAGGCAGAAGCAGAACAGATAACCATAGAGAAACAGCGCCAGGTCAGGCCACGATTCGGCGTCCTGCACGGTGGTACTGCCTTCCATGTAAAACCTGAGGCTATATCCGAGCGTCACGAAGGCCAGGGCAATCAGCAGGGCAATTATCCAGGACTTGAAGGTATAAGGCTCTTTGCGGGATCGCCTCATCAACGCGCTCCAAAGGCACTGTAAGGTTTTGATACTTTCTTGGAGAGATTTGTCTGCCAAATGTCCAGCAAGTTCCGTGGCTGAACCTGTGTGCTGACCACCGGCGGCTGGGCCTGGCGCGAATGCTGCGCTGATCACGGAATACCGTAGACAGGCCAAGGGGGCTTTCGCCAGCCGTTACAGGGGACGAGCAGGCTGGCTACTGAGGAGGCTTCAAGGTGTTTCGCGTTTGTCCGGTGCAGTCAGGCCAGCCTGGATGCGCTGGTAAATCTCTTCGCGATGCACGGCAACATCCTTGGGAGCATTGATGCCGATTCTTACTTGCTGGCCGCTAACGCCCAGAATGGTGATCGTAATGTCATCACCGATATTTATGCTTTCACCGACTTTGCGGGTGAGTATCAGCATGGACTTCTCCTTGATTGCTTTGAAGGACGCATGTTTCTAACAGGGCGGATGTCGGTTATGTGTAGCTTACTGTGAAGCGCTTCCCTGTGGCTGCCTCTTTTAGGACGCATGGAGGCGGCATTAATTCCCATGGCGCCATCATACAGGTCTGGGAAACATCCTTCGCAATGTTTAAGCCAACGTTTATGACGGCCAGAATAGACAGTGAATGATAAAGTTGCCTCTTTGATCGTTAAAGGGGCAGGGCAGTGCGTAAAGTAGCGATGGCAATTGTGGTATTGGCGTTGGCCGGATGCGGTGACGGGCCCAACCTCGACACCCCCCGAGACAAGGCTGAGGCTGCCAAGGCCCAGGCGCCTGCGGTTGCCGCTGTGCAGTGGGATATCCTGGTGCGCTCGCCCGACAACAAATTGCAGGCACTGACCGACCTGACCGCCTGGTTGCTGGAAAACGGCTTTACGTTCTACCTGGCCAAGGAAGACGGCAAGGACCTGGTGCTGTTGGGGCCATTCGCCAGCAAGGCCGAGGCAGAGGCAAAACAGACCCAATTGCAGGAACGGCTGGTGAAAAAGAAGAAGACCGACGCCGAGTCGCTGGTGATCGAGCACAAGGCCCGTCCGTAATACGGTGGCTGGCGGGGTCGGCGGACCCCGCTCGCGTTTATCCGCAGGCCTTCAGGTTCACCGGGCCGACGAACTCATTGCCACGCCCCATCACGCAGGCCACGGTCTGGTTGCGCTGGCGTTCCCAAGGCTGCACGGGGTAGGTGCGGTTCCAGGCTTCATACAGTTGGCGGTCCTGTTTCGACAGGCGCAGGCCGTATTGTTTACTCATATAAAAGTATGTCCGGGCAATCATGCCGCGGATGGATGGCCTGGGCATGACCTTCTTGGCCTTGAAGTCCACCTGGGTCAGGCATGAACCATATTGCCCGCTCTGCACCGGCAACCAGCCAAAACTGAAGTTGTTGCGATCGCCATTGACCTCGCCGATGCTCGGCACCAGGTTGTGCAGGTCGGCTTCGGCGCGCTTGAAGACGGTGTCGGTGCGCGTGCAGTTCTTGCGGCCGCCGTCTTGCCAGCATTGGCGCTGATGGCCGATCTGCCACGCCGGGACAATGTGTTCCCACTCGATGCGCGCCGCCCGGTTGGCATTCTTGCGCGGGATGTAGCCGCAGGCTTTCAGGTCTACCCGGTTCCCCGTGTATTTGCAGCCGCAATAGAACTCTGTGGATTGCGGGGCGTAAAGTTTCCAGGCGATTTTCTTGGCTTCGCTGAAGGTGCGTGGGGCTTGGGCGTGGGCGGCGGTGGCAAAAAAGACACAGAGCAGGGCAATAAAACGGACACTCATTGACTCAATCTTCCTTCGGTACGACCCAGAAAATCTGCACGCCACCATCATCGCGATAGGCGAGGGTGACGTTGTCGTTTTCTGCGATTTCCTCCAGTAGTCGTGCCCACTCGTCCTCCGGTTCCTCCGGCAGGCGAAAAATCAACGCAGCCTTGGCTTTTTGGGCGTTGGTGGAATTGATGATTTTTTGCACCCGGATTGCCAGGCGTTGGTAGGCGTCGGGAGGTGTCGGTGCTGCGGAGGAGGGCTTGGCCACGAAGGAATCCTTAATTAGCTGTACGAACATACAGTATTTAACTGTGAGGAAATTCGCAACTGCTTAAAATTCAAGAGGTCCGTGTGACAACGGTTTGTGCGGGGTGGTGTACAGCGAGGATTGTGTAGGAGCCGGCTGGCCGACTCCTACAAGGGGTGTATCAGTGACTCAGTATTCCCAGAACATGCGTTGCAGTTCTTTGCTGTCCTGGGTCTTGGTCAGGGCGACCATGGCCAGGATGCGGGCTTTTTGCGGGTTCAGGTCATGAGCCACGACCCAGTCGTATTTGTCGTCAGGCTGTTCGGCATTGCGCAGAACGAAACCGCCGGCATTGACGTGGGAAGAGCGAATGATTTGCACGCCTTCCTTACGCAGTTCCTGCAGGGCAGGCACTACCTTGGCCGGTACCGAGCCATTGCCGGTGCCGGCATGGATGATGGCTTTGGCGCCAGCCTGGGCCAGGGCTTTGTAGGCGGTGTCGCTGACGTTGCCATAGCCGTAGGCAATTTCAACGTCCGGCAGGCTCTTGATGTTCTTGATATCGAACTCCGAGTTCATGGTGTGACGCTTGGCCGGCTGGCGGAACCAGTAGGATTTGCCTTCTACGACCATGCCCAGTGGGCCCCAGGCGCTTTTGAACGCTTCGGTCTTGATGTTGATCATCTTGCTGACGTCGCGACCCGATTGGATCTCGTCGTTCATGGTCACCAGTACGCCTTTGCCGCGTGCGTCTTTGCTACCGGCAACGGCCACGGCGTTGTACAGGTTGAGCATGCCGTCGGCCGACATGGCCGTGCCTGGGCGCATGGAGCCCACGACCACGATTGGCTTGTCGGTCTTTTCCACCAGGTTGAGGAAGTAGGCGGTTTCTTCGAGGGTGTCGGTGCCGTGGGTGATCACGATGCCGTCCACGTCCTTGCTGTCGGCCAGTTCCGCGACACGGCGGCCCAGTTGCAGCAGGTTTTCGTTGGTGATGCTCTCGGAAGCAATTTGCATCACTTGCTCGCCACGCACGTTGGCGATCTGGCTGAGTTCGGGAATGCCGGCGATCAGTTGTTCGATACCGACCTTGGCCGCCTGGTAGGTGGCGCTGTTGGCCGCACTGGCGCCAGCGCCGGCAATGGTGCCGCCAGTGGCCAGCACGACCACGTTGGACAGCTTGGTCTTGGATTCAACTTCCTTGGCCTGGGCGGCAACCGGGAAGAGCAGCAGCAGGGCTAAAGCGCCCGGAACAAAGTTCTTGAGTGCAGATTTCATTATTTTTCTCTCTAGTTTTGATGAGTGCGTGTGCAGGTTCATCCAGAACACCCCGGGCTGCGCTGAGCGCCACAAGGTGTGGATTAGCAGCAGGATTTGTACCAGCCGTATTTTGTTTGGGGATTGATTTTAACTTATTGATTTAAATCATTTTTTTATCGTTCGCTGATTTGTTGCCTTCCACGCGTGTCCGAATTTCCGAACGCTGGAGGGCTCCGGCGTTCGGTTGTCCGAAAATTACCCTGGAAAAATCCGGGTGACTCTCCTGAAATGTTCCAGCGGGCCTGTCGTTTTAGAGAACGATCCCCCGGCCCGGATGTTTAGCCACGAAGGCGCGCGAGTTGTAAGGCAGGAGGTAGAGCCCGCGAGGAAAAAGCACTTTTCTTTCGTTGACAAATTTCGGCAGTCTTCGCATAGTTTGCTTAACGCAAACGTTTGCGAGATGTTTCACGAGCACTCCGTGAGTGAGGTGAAGGTGCAGGCGTTGCTCACAATAATCATAAGATCGGAGTGAACCCATGAAGCTGCCATTTGCTGGACGTCTGCTGTCTGTCGCTGTACTGGCTGCCGCATCCGCTGCCCTGCCTCTGTCCTCTGCATTCGCTGATGACGCCACCGCCAAACCCAAGGTCGGTCTGGTAATGAAATCCCTGGCCAATGAGTTTTTCGTCACCATGCAAGACGGTGCCAAGGACTATCAGAAAGCCCATGCCGCCGATTTCGACATGATCACCAACGGGATCAAGAACGAAACCGATACGTCGGCCCAGATCGATATCGTCAACCAGATGATCCTCGCCAAAGTCAACGCGATCGTCATCGCGCCCGCTGACTCCAAGGCCCTGGTCAACGTCCTGAGGAAAGCCTCCAAGGAAGGGATCAAGGTGGTCAACATTGATAACCGCCTCGACCCCGCAGTGCTGAAAAGCAAAAACCTCGATGTTCCCTTTGTCGGCCCGGATAACCGCAAGGGCGCGCGCCTGGTCGGCGAGTACCTGGCCAAGCAACTGGCGAGCGGCGACAAGGTTGGGATTATCGAAGGCGTGCCGACCACCACCAACGCCCAGCAACGCACCGCCGGGTTCAAGGAGGCGATGGATGCGGCCGGTATGAAGATTGTTTCCGTGCAGTCCGGTAATTGGGAAATCGACCAGGGCAACAAAGTGGCGGCGGCCATGTTGAGCGAATACCCGGACCTCAAGGCGCTGCTGGCCGGTAACGACAATATGGCCCTGGGCGCCGTTTCTGCGGTGCGCGCCGCGGGCAAGGCCGGCAAGGTGCAGGTGGTGGGCTACGACAACATCGCCGCGATCAAGCCGATGCTCAAGGACGGTCGCGTCCTGGCCACTGCCGACCAGGCCGCTGCACAGCAAGCGGTGTTTGGCATCCAGAATGCGTTGAAGCTGGTCAAGGGTGAAAAGGTCGAGTCCGTGGGCGGCGTGATCGAAACGCCGGTAGAGCTCATCCTCAAGCAATAATCCCTGGTTGCGCATTACAGCGCCCGCTCCCGTCGAGCGGGCGCCTGGAGATTTTCCTATGTCATCTTCCGCACCGGCCACTGTCCTCTCGGTCCGTGGTATCGGTAAGACTTATGCCCAGCCAGTGCTGTCCGACATCACCCTGACGCTTAATCGCGGTGAAGTGTTGGCGCTGACCGGTGAGAATGGCGCGGGCAAAAGCACCCTGTCGAAGATCATCGGCGGCCTGGTCACGCCCACCACCGGGCAGATGCAGTTCAATGGCCAGGATTACACCCCGGCCAGCCGGACCCAGGCGGAAAAGCAGGGCGTGCGCATGGTCATGCAGGAGCTCAACCTGCTGCCGACCCTGACCGTGGCCGAAAACCTGTTCCTCGACAACCTGCCCAGTCGCGGTGGCTGGATCAGCCGCAAGCAATTGCGCAAGGCCGCGATCGAGGCCATGGCGCAAGTGGGCCTGGATGCGATCGACCCGGATACGTTGGTCGGCAGCCTGGGCATTGGCCATCAACAGATGGTCGAGATTGCCCGCAACCTGATCGGTGACTGCCATGTGCTGATCCTCGACGAGCCGACGGCCATGCTCACCGCCCGTGAAGTCGAGATGCTGTTTGCGCAAATCACTCGCCTGCAGGCCCGGGGCGTGGCCATTATTTATATTTCCCATCGCCTGGAAGAGCTGGCGCGGGTGGCCCAGCGCATTGCCGTGCTGCGTGATGGCCAGTTGGTGTGTGTCGAGCCGATGGCCAATTACAACAGTGAGCAACTGGTCACGCTGATGGTCGGCCGCGAGTTGGGCGAGCACATCGACCTTGGCCCGCGCACCATCGGCGCACCGGCTTTGACGGTCACGGGCCTGACCCGTGGGGACAAGGTTCGCGATGTGTCCTTTGAAGTGCGCGCCGGTGAAATCTACGGCATTTCGGGATTGATCGGTGCTGGCCGCACCGAATTGCTGCGCCTGATCTTTGGCGCCGACCTGGCCGACAGTGGCACGGTCGCCCTCGGTTCGCCGGCGCGGGTGGTGAGTATTCGCTCGCCGGTGGATGCAGTAGGCCATGGCATTGCCCTGATCACCGAGGATCGCAAGGGCGAGGGCCTGTTGCTCAGCCAGTCCATCAGCGCCAACACGGCCCTGGGCAATATGGCCAAGGTGTCCAGCGCCGGCCTGGTCAATGGGCGCGACGAAACGGCCCTGGCCAAGCGGCAGATCGACGCCATGCGTATTCGCAGCTCCAGCCCGGCGCAATTGGTGTCCGAGCTGTCGGGCGGCAATCAGCAAAAAGTGGTGATCGGCCGCTGGCTGGAGCGCGATTGCGCGGTGATGCTGTTTGATGAGCCCACCCGTGGCATCGATGTGGGCGCCAAGTTTGATATCTATGCGCTGCTTGGCGACTTGACCCGCCAGGGCAAGGCGCTGGTGGTGGTGTCCAGCGACCTGCGCGAGCTGATGCTGATCTGCGACCGCATCGGTGTGCTGTCTGCCGGGCGCTTGATCGAGACCTTCGAGCGTGCCGACTGGACCCAGGACGAATTGCTTGCCGCCGCATTTGCCGGCTATCAGAAACGTGACGCGTTGCTCAATGAAGCCGCGCCCAGGACAACCCCATGAAATCAGCAACTTCTACTACAAAAGCCGGCGGCAATTTCTACGGCCTGGGCACTTACCTGGGCCTGGCAGGCGCCTTGATGGCCATGATTGCGCTGTTCTCGGCCCTGAGCAGTCACTTTTGGTCCTATGACACCTTCAGCACCATCGCCAACCAGATTCCCGACCTGATGGTGCTGGCGGTGGGCATGACGTTCATCCTGATCATCGGCGGCATTGACCTGTCGGTGGGCTCGGTCTTGGCCTTGGCCGCGTCTGCGGTCAGCGTGGCGATCCTGGGCTGGGGCTGGAGCGTGATCCCGGCGGCATTGCTGGGCATGGGCTGTGCGGCATTGGCCGGGACCATTACCGGCTCGATCACCGTGGCCTGGCGGATTCCATCGTTCATTGTGTCCCTGGGTGTGCTGGAAATGGCCCGTGGCGCGGCCTACCAGATGACGGGGTCGCGTACCGCCTATATCGGCGACTCCTTCGCCTGGCTGTCCAACCCGGTGGCCTTTGGGATCTCGCCCTCGTTCATCATTGCGCTGCTGGTGATTATCGTGGCCCAGGCGGTGCTGACGCGTACCGTATTTGGCCGCTACCTGATCGGCATCGGCACCAATGAAGAGGCGGTGCGCCTGGCAGGCATCAATCCAAAACCCTACAAGATCCTGGTATTCAGCCTGATGGGGTTGTTGGCCGGGGTGGCGGCGCTGTTCCAGATTTCCCGCCTGGAAGCGGCCGACCCGAATGCCGGTTCCGGCCTGGAGTTACAGGTGATTGCCGCCGTGGTGATTGGTGGCACCAGCCTGATGGGCGGGCGTGGCTCGGTGATCAGCACGTTCTTCGGGGTGCTGATCATTTCCGTACTGGCGGCCGGCCTGGCGCAGATCGGCGCGACCGAGCCGACCAAACGCATCATTACCGGCGCCGTTATCGTGATTGCCGTGGTGCTCGACACCTACCGCAGTCAACGCGCCAGCCGGCGAGGCTAAGCCATGGCAACCATCAAGGATGTGGCGGCGCTTGCGGGTATTTCCTACACCACGGTCTCCCATGTGGTGAACAGGACGCGCCCGGTCAGCGAGCCGGTGCGGCTCAAGGTCGAAGCCGCGATCAAGCAGTTGGACTATGTACCCAGCGCAGTCGCCCGCTCGCTGAAAGCCAAGACCACGGCGACCATCGGCCTGTTGGTGCCCAACAGCCTCAACCCGTATTTCGCGGAGCTGGCCAGGGGCATCGAGGACTACTGCGAGCGCAATGGTTATTGCGTGATCCTGTGCAATTCCGACGATAACGCCGAGAAACAGCGCAACTATTTGCGAGTATTGCTGGAAAAACGCATCGACGGCTTGATCGTCACCTCGGTCGGTGGCGATGACAGCGGCCTGGCCACGGGCCTCAAGGCGGTGCGCACGCCCATGGTCATTGTCGACCGTGGCCTGGAGGGCATTGACGTGGACCTGGTGCGCATCGATCACGAGCAGGGCGCGTACCTGGCGACCCGGCATTTGCTGGCGCTGGGGCACCGGGATATCGCCTGTATCGGCGGGCCCGCACATACGCGTGTGGCACAGATGCGCTTGGCCGGTTACCAGCGGGCGCTGCTGGAGGCCGGGATCACAGTGCCCGCCAGCCGTGTGCTGGAAAGCGATTTCACCAGCACTGGTGGTTATGGGGCGGCGGTGCAGTTGCTGGCGGACAACCCGCCCAGTGCGATCTTCGCCGGCAACGACATGATTGGTTTCGGTGTGTTGCGGGCGGCGGCCGAGCGCAACCTGCGGGTGCCGGCCGAGCTGTCAGTGATTGGTTTTGATGACATTCAAATGAGCCGCTATGTGTACCCGGCGTTGACCACCGTGGGCCAGTCGATCCTGCAATTGGGGGAGATGGCGGCGGAGTTGTTATTACGACGGATTGCGACCCCGCAATTGCCGGTTGACCAGCGCATTGTCACGCCGAGCATTGTCTTGCGTGAGTCTACGGCGCCATTGGCTGCTGTGTTTGCCTCCAACCGTTGAACGAATTGATGAGTATTGATGTATGCCAGCAACAGTAGTGGTAGTAGGCAGCCTGAATATGGACCTGGTGACCCGGGCCAGCCGGCTGCCCCGTGCCGGTGAGACCCTGGTCGGCCAGTCGTTTGCCACTGTCCCGGGCGGCAAGGGCGCCAACCAGGCGGTCGCGGCGGCGCGTCTCGGTGCTGAGGTGGCAATGATCGGCTGCGTGGGCAGCGATGCCTATGGCGCGCAGTTGCGCGATGCGTTGGTGGTTGAAGGTATTGACTGCCAGGCCGTCAGTGAGGTGCAGGGCTCCAGTGGCGTCGCGCTGATTGTGGTCGATGACAGCAGCCAGAATGCGATCGTGATTGTGGCTGGCAGTAATGGCCAACTGACACCTGCCTCGCTGCTGGCGTTCGATGCGGTGCTGCAGGCGGCCAGGGTGATTGTCTGCCAGTTAGAAGTGCCCATGGACACCGTGGGCTATGCCCTCAAGCGCGGTCGCGAATTGGGCAAGACGGTGATCCTCAACCCGGCGCCGGCCAGCGGCCCATTGCCGGCAGACTGGTACGCCGCCATCGATTACCTGATCCCCAACGAAAGCGAAGCGTCGGCCTTGAGCGGCGTACCGGTGGATTCCCTGGACGCGGCGAGGGTCGCGGCCACTCATCTGCTAAAAGCCGGGGCGGGCAAGGTGATCGTGACTCTTGGCTCGCAGGGCGCGCTGCTCGCCGATGGCCGGGGTTTCGAGCATCTGCTGGCGCCCAAGGTCCAGGCCGTGGATACCACGGCGGCGGGCGACACTTTTGTCGGCGGCTTTGCGGCAGCGCTGGCCAACGGCCAGAGCGAGGCCGAGGCCATCCGTTTTGGCCAGGTTGCGGCGGCCCTGTCGGTCACCCGTGCCGGGGCGCAACCCTCTATTCCTACGTTGCACGACGTTCAAGGCTTTGTTCACCCATGAAAAAGACGCCCCTGCTCAATATTGCCCTGTCGCGACTGATCGCCTCCCTGGGGCATGGCGACATCCTGGTGATCGGCGATGCCGGCCTGCCGGTGCCGCCGGGTGTGGAATTGATCGATCTGGCGCTGACCCAGGGCATCCCCGACTTCATCAGCACCCTGCGCGTGGTGCTCAGCGAGATGCAGGTTGAAAGCCACGTATTGGCCGAGGAAATCCTGCTCCGGCAGCCGCCGGCGCTGGCTGGTCTCAACGCGCTGGATGGCGAGTTGGGTGAGCGCCATCTGCTCAGTCATGAAGCGTTCAAATCGCTCAGCCACAAGGCGCGCGCGGTGGTGCGTACTGGCGAGTGCCAGCCCTACTGCAATATCGCGCTGGTGTCTGGCGTGACTTTCTAGTTTTTCCCACAGTGACAAGGAGTGCGTCATGCAACGTAGAACCCCAACCTTGCGACATCTGTTTCGGAGTGTGCTGCTTTTGTCCGTGCTAACTGCTGCAAGCGCCCAGGCGGCGGAAAAAATCGACCTGATCATTGATACCGATCCGGGCGCTGATGACGTAGTGGCGTTGCTGTTTGCGATGGCGTCGCCGCAGGAGCTGGACATTCGGGCATTGACCACCGTGGCCGGCAACGTGCGGCTGGACAAGACCTCGCGTAATGCGCGCCTGGCCCGTGAGTGGGCAGGGCGCGAAGAGATCCCCGTGTATGCCGGCGCGCCGCAGCCGTTGCTGCGCACGCCGATCTATGCCGAGAACATCCATGGCAAGGAAGGCATTTCCGGTGTCACCGTGCACGAGCCGAAAAAAGGCCTGGCCGAAGGCAATGCGGTCGACTACTTGATCAAGACCCTGAGCACCGCCAAGCCCCATAGCATCACCATTGCCATGCTCGGCCCACAGACCAACCTGGCGCTGGCGCTGACCCAGGCGCCACATATCACCCAGGGCATCAAGGAAGTGGTGGTCATGGGCGGCGCGCACTTCAATGGTGGCAATATTACGCCGGTGGCCGAGTTCAACCTGTTTGCCGATCCGGTGGCGGCTGAAATCGTGCTTAAAAGTGGTGTCAAGCTGACCTACCTGCCGCTGGATGTGACCCACAAGATCCTCACCAGCGAAGCGCGCCTGCAGAAAATCGCTGACCTGAAGAACAATGCCAGCAAAGTGGTCGGCGATATTCTCAACGAATACGTCAAGGGCGATATGGAGCACTACGGCATGTCGGGTGGCCCGGTGCACGATGCCACTGTGATCGCTTACCTGCTCAAGCCTGAGCTGTTTACCGGGCGCCAGGCCAATATGGTGGTCGATAGCCGTGAAGGCCCGACGTTCGGCCAGACCATCGTCGATTGGTACGATGGCCTCAAGCACGACAAGAATGTGTTCTGGGTGGAAAACGGCAATGCCCAGGGCTTTTTCGACCTGCTCACCGAGCGCCTTGCGCGCCTGAAGTAAGCCGCTTGTCGGTCGGCGCTCGCTGGCCGGCGTCTATTCGCGCAGGGGGTCTTCGACCCCCATGTGCTCGGCCGGGTATTTCTCGAATACCTGGCTGATAAAGGCTTGCGCGGCCTGGGTGCCCAGCTCCTTGACCAGCAGGTCTATGCCGATGATTGCCAATTCTTCCGGGCTGCCAGGGCTGTAGGAACTTTGCCCTTGGGGCCACTTGGCCTTGATATCGGCATTGATGGTAACGATGGTCATCGGGTTCTCGCGGCTCGCATAGGCTGGACTGGCCTACAGAGTTAACCATTTTGCGCTGCGTTTGGCACGGCTACTTAGGCATGAGGAGGGCGCTGTGCGACACTGGTGCTCTGTTTAACTGCCAGGACAAGCCGCGTGCACATCGATTTGACCAACCCCAAGAACCTCACATTGGCAGCTGTTCGCCAAATGATTGCCAGTGCCAGTGACGATCAGCACACCCAGCTACGGGTTACCAAGGCCGGTATCGCCTATATTTCTTCCTGCGTGGTAGGAGGCATGCAGGTTGATGGGTTGCTGTTTCGCCTGGAGACCTGGGCGGCAGGGTCGGGCTATGTGGGCAAGGTGGCGGCCAGTGATGAGGTATGGGTGATGCAGATTTTCAATGCGCTGAAGCAGAACTGGCCGAAGCCGTCGTTTGACTACATCGATATCTACTGACACTTATTCATATCTGGTGACGATTGATTCATCGGGCCATGGTGTTGAGTCAGGCAGACTTGCCTACGGCCAATTGTGACAATTCTGAAACCAATTGGCCAAATCACGGTCGCACGATCTCTGTCCATTTTTTATCAAAGGAGGCTTCATGCCTTGGAAGCTCGCATCATTCGGTACTTTGTTGGCAGCAGCTGTCCTGGCGGGTTGCAGCACTTCGGGTACCTCTGAGCCAGCCAAAGACACGGCCGTGGCTGAGCCTGTTCATACGCGCTGCGAAGCGAAGGCTGCGCAGTTTGCAATCGGCCAGAAGGCCTCGCCACAACTGCTGGAACAGGCCCGTACCCGCGCAGGCGCGCAGAATGCACGTATTCTCAAGCCCAACGATATGGTCACCCTCGAATACCGCTCTGATCGCTTGAACCTCAACACCGATGACAACCTGGTGATTACCCGCATCAATTGCGGTTGATAGCGCAACGCTTTTGCCTGAGCCATAAAAAACCCCGTCACATGGACGGGGTTTTTTAGATCGGCTCAGAAATTACTCTGGGCGAACCTGTGCAGCTTGCATACCCTTTTGGCCTTTCTCAGCCACGAAGGAAACGGTTTGGCCTTCTTTCAGGCTTTTGAAACCGTCGCTTTCGATAGCTTTGAAGTGTACGAACAGGTCGTCACCGCCACCTTGAGGAGTGATGAAGCCGAAGCCTTTTTCATCGTTGAACCATTTAACGGTGCCGGTTTGGCGATTAGACATGGTGTATCTCCAAGAAACATATATTTTCAGTAGTGCTGTGCTGCTCAGGCCAACTGGGCACACCGGGGTATCATAGTCGAAATGTTCGACTTGGGAGCCCCCCCAAGGCACTGTTTGCTAACCAATCGCGTTGCCTGCAGTGCCGTGGTTGGCTGTAAGCCCCGGTTTACGGGGCTTTAGCGTGAAATGTCGACTGGTAAAAAAAGCCGTAAAAGCAATGTAAATTGTGAGAAATGGCGATTTTCAGGCCGTTTTCAGGGCCAATTGGCCGTCTGATTGGCTGTCTGGCTTACTTTTTCTTCACGACTTTGCAGGACGAAATAGCCGCCACTGCTTTGTTTTTAAGCTCCGGGCTGGCGTTCTTGTTGGTCATCAGTTCTTTGATTTCCGCAGTGCTCAATTCCGCGTTGATCTTGTCCGCGCCGCATTCGCAATGGGCTTTGGCGGTTTTGACATCAACGTTCTGGCTGGCGGCGGCGCTGCAGTCCTGGACGAAGCCATCCCGGGCACCGGCAGGCCAGTTGGAGGGGGCGGCGGCTTGTGCGCCAATCGAGAACAGGGCCAGGGAAGCGGCAAGGGCAAAGATCGAGGTGCTGCGCATGGTTAGATGCTCCTTGAGTCGAGATGACGGACGGCGATTTTCAGTGTGTTTGAGGCCTGGCGTACAGCCCAAGTTCACTTTTGCCTGTAAAAGCCTGGAGTTTGCCTTTGCGCGGCCGTGGGGCGGCACCCTGACCGTTCATCTGTGCTAGCATCAGCGACCTGGCTTTTTTCTGGCCAGGCTCTTTTGTTTAACTCCAGTCACTCTGGTTCGATTATCGGTTGGCCGAAAGGCTCCTGCCGCTGTAAGGCAGGCGTTCAGCAATGAGCGGCCTGGTGTTGGATCTTGTACTGGCTCATCCCAACCCACGTGACCTTTGGTAGGGGTCACCACTAGGAGAGGAGGCGCCATGCCAACTATTACTCTTCCCGACGGCAGTCAACGTTCATTCGATCATCCGGTTTCCGTAGCCGAGGTCGCCGCATCCATTGGTGCAGGCCTGGCCAAGGCCACCGTGGCCGGCAAGGTCGACGGCAAGCTGGTTGACGCCAGCGACCTGATCACCAGCGACGCCACCTTGCAAATCATCACGCCCAAGGATCAAGAGGGGCTGGAGATCATTCGCCACTCTTGCGCACACCTGATTGGCCATGCGGTCAAGCAGCTGTACCCCACCGCGAAGATGGTGATCGGTCCGGTCATCGACGAAGGCTTCTATTACGATATCGCCTACGAGCGTCCTTTTACGCCGGACGACATGGCGGCCATCGAAGCGCGCATGCACGCGCTGATCGAGAAAGACTACGACGTCATCAAGAAAGTCACGCCGCGCGCCGAAGTGATCGACGTGTTCACCGCCCGTGGCGAGGACTACAAGCTGCGTCTGGTGGAAGACATGCCGGACGAACAGGCCATGGGCCTGTATTACCACGAAGAATATGTCGACATGTGCCGTGGCCCGCACGTGCCGAACACGCGCTTCCTCAAGTCGTTCAAGCTGACCAAGCTGTCCGGCGCCTACTGGCGCGGCGATGCGAAAAACGAGCAACTGCAACGGGTCTACGGTACCGCCTGGGCTGACAAGAAGCAGCTGGCGGCCTACATCCAGCGTATCGAAGAAGCTGAGAAGCGCGACCACCGCAAGATCGGCAAGCGCCTGAACCTGTTCCACCTCCAGGAAGAAGCGCCGGGCATGGTGTTCTGGCACCCGAACGGCTGGACCCTGTACCAGGTGCTTGAACAGTACATGCGCAAGGTGCAGCGTGAAAACGGCTACCTGGAGATCAAGACGCCGCAGGTGGTTGACCGCAGCCTGTGGGAGAAATCCGGGCACTGGGCCAACTACGCCGACAATATGTTCACCACCGAGTCGGAAAGCCGCGACTACGCTATCAAGCCGATGAACTGCCCGTGCCACGTGCAAGTGTTCAATCAGGGCTTGAAAAGCTACCGCGAGCTGCCGATGCGCCTGGCCGAGTTCGGTGCCTGCCACCGTAACGAGCCATCGGGGGCGCTGCACGGCATTATGCGTGTGCGCGGCTTCACCCAGGACGACGCCCACATCTTCTGCACCGAAGAGCAGATGCAGGCCGAATCCGCTGCGTTCATCAAGCTGACCATGGACGTCTATCGCGATTTCGGCTTTACCGAGGTCGAGATGAAGCTGTCCACTCGTCCGGAAAAACGCGTTGGCTCCGACGAGCTGTGGGATCGCGCCGAAGCTGCACTGGCCGCAGCGCTAGATAGCGCGGGCCTTGCGTACGATCTGCAACCGGGTGAGGGGGCCTTCTACGGTCCTAAAATCGAATTTTCGCTGAAAGATTGCCTTGGCCGTGTCTGGCAATGTGGTACCTTGCAGCTCGATTTTAACCTGCCGATCCGTCTGGGAGCCGAATACGTCTCCGAAGACAACAGCCGTAAACACCCGGTTATGTTGCACCGGGCGATCCTCGGCTCGTTCGAGCGGTTCGTCGGGATCCTGATCGAGCACTACGAGGGCGCGTTCCCTGCGTGGCTGGCTCCGACCCAGGCAGTGATCATGAATATCACTGATAAACAGGCCGATTTTGCCGCTGAAGTTGAAAAAACACTCAACGAAAGCGGATTTCGTGCCAAGTCCGACTTGAGAAATGAAAAGATCGGCTTTAAAATCCGCGAGCATACTTTGCTCAAGGTTCCCTATCTTTTGGTTATCGGAGATCGGGAAGTCGAGATGCAGACTGTCGCTGTGCGTACTCGCGAAGGTGCTGACCTGGGCTCGATGCCCGTCGCCCAGTTCGCTGAGTTCCTCGCGCAAGCGGTTTCCCGGCGTGGTCGCCCAGATTCGGAGTAATTATTATTAAGCGTGAAATGAGACAAGATAAACGAGCTGCACCGAAAGCCCCGATCAACGAGAATATCTCGGCACGCGAGGTTCGGTTAATTGGGGCTGAGGGTGAGCAGCTTGGGATTGTGTCAATTGAAGACGCGCTTCTTAAGGCTGAAGAAGCCAAGCTCGATTTGGTGGAAATTTCCGCCGATGCTGTACCGCCTGTCTGCAAGCTGATGGATTACGGCAAATCGATCTTCGAGAAGAAGAAGCAGATTGCCGCAGCCAAGAAAAACCAGAAGCAGATCCAGGTTAAAGAAATCAAGTTTCGTCCAGGGACGGAGGAAGGGGATTACCAGGTAAAACTGCGCAACCTGGTACGTTTCCTGAGTGATGGGGACAGGGCCAAGGTATCCTTGCGATTCCGCGGCCGTGAGATGGCCCACCAGGAGCTGGGTATGGAACTCCTCAAGCGGGTTGAAGCTGACCTGCTGGAGTACGGTTCCGTCGAACAGCATCCTAAGATGGAAGGACGCCAGCTGATCATGGTCATCGCCCCGAAAAAGAAGAAGTAATCAATAGGGCACGGCAGGCCTTCTGATTATGTTTATCAACTGAATGCGGAGTATCCGAACATGCCAAAGATGAAGACTAAAAGTGGTGCTGCTAAGCGGTTTCTGAAAACTGCTAACGGTATCAAGCACAAGCACGCTTTCAAGAGCCACATCCTGACCAAAATGTCGACCAAGCGTAAGCGTCAACTGCGCGGTAGCAGCTTGCTGCATCCGTCTGACGTGGCAAAAGTCGAGCGCATGCTGCGCCTTCGTTAATTTTGGATCAAGAGTAGAGGAAGTAACTCATGGCTCGTGTAAAGCGTGGCGTCATTGCCCGTAAGCGTCACAAAAAAATTCTGAAACTCGCTAAAGGCTACTACGGCGCGCGTTCACGCGTATTCCGTGTTGCCAAGCAAGCGGTAATCAAGGCAGGCCAATACGCCTACCGTGACCGTCGTCAGAAAAAACGTCAGTTCCGCGCTCTGTGGATCGCTCGTATCAATGCTGGTGCACGTGTTAACGGTCTGTCCTACAGCCGTTTCATCGCTGGCCTGAAAAAAGCGTCCATCGAAATCGACCGTAAGGTTCTGGCTGAACTGGCCGTGAACGAAAAAGCGGTGTTTGCTGCGATTGTCGAGAAAGCTAAAGCCACCTTGGCTTAAGTACCCCCGACAGTCACCCTGGGTTACTCCTGTAGCCCAAGGTGGTAAACGTCATAAATAGGGGAAGAGCCTTCAAGCTCTTCCCCTATTTTGTATCTGGAGTCTGTACATGGAAAACCTGGACGCGCTGGTCGCTCAAGCTCTTGAGGCTGTGCAAAGCGCTGAAGATATCAATGCCCTGGAGCAAATCCGGGTTCACTACCTTGGCAAGAAAGGTGAATTGACTCAGGTGATGAAGACCCTGGGCAATCTGCCGGCAGCAGAGCGCCCGCAAGTCGGTGCGCTGATCAACGTTGCCAAGGAGCGTGTCACAGAGGTTCTCAATGCGCGCAAGGCGTTGTTCGAGGAGGCCGATCTTGCGGCCAAGCTCGCCGCCGAGTCCATTGACGTGACCCTGCCTGGCCGCGGCCAGACCTCAGGCGGCCTGCATCCGGTTACCCGGACTCTGGAACGTATCGAGCAGTTCTTCACCCATATCGGCTACGGCATTGCCGAAGGCCCTGAGGTCGAAGACGACTATCACAACTTCGAGGCGCTCAACATCCCAGGCCATCACCCGGCCCGGTCGATGCACGACACCTTCTATTTCAATGCGAACATGCTGTTGCGCACCCATACCTCGCCGGTACAGGTCCGTACCATGGAATCGCAGCAGCCGCCGATCCGCATCGTCTGCCCAGGCCGTGTGTACCGTAGCGACTCCGATATCACCCACTCGCCGATGTTCCACCAGGTCGAAGGCCTGCTGGTTGATCGCGACATCAATTTCGCCGACCTCAAAGGCACCATCGAAGAATTCCTGCGGGTGTTCTTTGAAAAAGAGCTGGCGGTACGTTTCCGTCCGTCCTACTTCCCGTTCACCGAGCCATCCGCCGAAGTCGATATGGAATGCGTGATGTGCAGCGGTAAAGGCTGCCGTGTCTGCAAACAGACCGGCTGGCTGGAAGTCATGGGTTGCGGCATGGTTCACCCCAACGTGCTGCGCATGTCCGGGATCGACCCGGAAGAGTTCTCGGGCTTTGCCTTCGGCATGGGCGTTGAGCGTCTGGCCATGCTGCGTTACGGCGTGAACGACTTGCGCCTGTTCTTCGACAACGACTTGCGGTTCCTCGCGCAATTTCGCTAGTCGTAACGAACCTTTAGGAGAGCAGGATGAAATTCAGTGAACAATGGCTGCGTGGCTGGGTAAGCCCGCAGGTAAATCGCGATGAGCTGGTTGCTCGTCTGTCGATGGCCGGTCTTGAGGTCGATAGCGTTACGCCGGCCGCCGGTGTTTTCAGTGGCGTGGTAGTGGGCGAGGTGCTGAGCACCGAGCAGCACCCCGACGCCGACAAACTGCGTGTATGCCAAGTCAGCAATGGCGCGCAAACCTTCCAGGTCGTGTGCGGAGCGCCAAACGTGCGCCCGGGCCTGAAGATCCCGTTCGCCATGATCGGTGCCGAGCTGCCCGGTGATTTCAAGATCAAGAAAGCCAAGCTGCGTGGCGTTGAGTCCAACGGCATGCTGTGCTCCCAGGCGGAGTTGCAGGTTGGCGAAGGTAATGATGGTTTGATGGAACTGTCGGCTGACGCGCCCGTGGGCCAGGACATCCGTGTCTACCTGGACCTGGAAGACGCCAGCATCGAAGTCGACTTGACCCCGAACCGTGGCGACTGCCTGTCCCTGGCCGGCCTGGCCCGTGAAGTCGGCGCACTGTACGACGTGCCTGTCACGCGTCCGGTGGTTGCGGCCGTTGCGGCAGTCCACGACGAAGTGCGTTCCATCGAAGTGCTGGCGCCAAACGCGTGCCCGCGCTACCTGGGCCGTGTCATCCGCAATGTCGACCTGTCCCGGCCAACCCCGCTGTGGATGGTCGAGCGCCTGCGGCGTGCTGATGTGCGCAGCATCGATGCCGCCGTCGACATCACCAACTACGTGATGCTGGAGCTGGGTCAACCGCTGCACGCTTTCGATCTGGCCGAGATCAACGGCGGGATCCGCGTGCGCATGGCCGAGGAAGGCGAAAAACTGGTCTTGCTCGATGGCCAGGAAGTGACCCTGCGCAGCGATACCCTGGTGATCGCTGACCACTCCCGGGCCCTGGCCATTGCCGGTGTGATGGGCGGTGAGCACAGTGGTGTCTCGGCGACCACTCGCGACCTATTCCTTGAAAGTGCGTTCTTCGACCAGATCGCTGTGGCGGGCAAGGCTCGTTCCTACGGCCTGCACACCGATGCCTCGCACCGCTACGAGCGTGGCGTGGACTGGCAACTGGCCCGTGAAGCCATGGAGCGCGCCACTGGCCTGCTGCTGGAAATCACCGGCGGTGAAGCCGGCCCGATCACCGAGACCGTCAGCGAGCAGCACCTGCCGTCGATTGCGCCGGTGACGCTGCGCGCCCAGCGCGTCGAGCAAATGCTCGGCCTGGTGATTGAAGATGCGCAAATCGTCCGCCTGCTGACTGGCCTTGGCCTGGGCATCAGTGCTGATGGGGCAGGGCAGTGGCGCGTAGCAGTGCCAAGCCATCGCTTCGATATCAGCCTTGAAGTCGACCTGATCGAAGAACTGGCCCGCCTATACGGCTACAACCGCCTGCCGGTTCGTTACCCGCAAGCGCGCCTGGCCCCGCAACCCAAGGCCGAAGCCCGTGCGCACCTGCCAGAGCTGCGTCGCCTGCTGGTCGCACGCGGTTACCAGGAAGCGGTGACCTACAGCTTCATCGATCCCAAGCAGTTTGAACTGTTCAGCCCGGGTGTCGAGCCGCTGTTGCTGGCCAACCCGATCTCCAACGACATGGCGGCCATGCGTTCGTCCCTGTGGCCAGGCCTGGTGAAAGCACTTTCCCATAACCTGAACCGTCAGCAGGACCGCGTGCGCATGTTTGAAAGCGGCCTGCGCTTTGTCGGGCAACTGGACGGCCTGAAGCAAGAGCCGATGCTGGCCGGCGTCGTCTGCGGCAGCCGCCTGCCGGAAGGCTGGGCACAGGGTCGCGATCCCGTGGACTTCTTCGACGTCAAGGCTGACGTGGAAGCGGTGCTGGGCTTTGCTGGCGCGCTGGATGCCTTCGCGTTTGTTCCTGGCAGTCACCCGGCATTGCATCCAGGCCAGACTGCGCGCATCGAGCGTGAAGGTCGGCTGGTCGGTTTCGTCGGTGCCATCCACCCGGAATTGTCGAAAACTCTCGGTCTTGACCGTCCGGTCTTCGTCTTCGAGCTGGTATTGGCTGAAGTTGCCGCTGGCAAGATGCCTAAGTTCAGCGAACTGTCGCGTTTCCCGGAAGTGCGTCGTGACCTGGCCCTGGTGGCCGATCGTGACGTGGCGGCCAGCGCCGTGCTGGAAGTAATCCGAGAAAATGCAGGCGAATGGCTGACGGACCTCAGGCTATTTGACGTCTATCAGGGTAAAGGCATTGATCCGCATAGAAAAAGCCTTGCAGTTGGCTTGACCTGGCAGCATCCATCGCGCACTCTTAATGACGATGAGGTGAATACCACGACGCAAAATATCCTCACCTCGCTCGAACAAAGGTTGAACGCCACGTTAAGGAAGTGACGTATGGGGGCTTTGACGAAAGCTGAGATGGCGGAACGTCTGTACGAAGAGTTGGGTCTGAACAAGCGCGAGGCCAAGGAATTGGTCGAGCTGTTTTTTGAAGAAATCAGGCACGCTCTGGAAGACAACGAACAGGTCAAATTGTCCGGTTTCGGCAATTTTGACCTGCGGGACAAACGCCAGCGGCCTGGCCGCAATCCAAAAACGGGAGAAGAAATCCCGATCACGGCTCGCCGTGTGGTCACCTTTCGTCCAGGGCAGAAGTTGAAGGCCCGAGTTGAGGCTTATGCTGGAACCAAGTCATAACGACGAGCTACCCGTCATCCCAGGCAAACGCTACTTCACCATTGGTGAAGTCAGCGAGCTGTGTGCGGTAAAACCGCACGTACTGCGCTATTGGGAGCAGGAGTTTCCTCAACTCAACCCCGTCAAACGCACCGGGAACCGTCGGTATTATCAGCGCCAGGATGTGCTGATGATCCGACAGATCCGTGCGTTGCTGTACGACCAGGGGTTCACCATCAGCGGCGCACGCCAGCGTATGTCCGGTGATGAGGCCAAAGACGACACCACCCAATACAAACAACTGATCCGCCAGATGATCTCGGAACTGGAAGATGTACTGGTGGTTTTGAAAAAGTGAAACAAGCCTTTAAAATACTTCCACATTTCAAATGCTTGCGGTATATTCTTGATCGCTTCGTTACGAAGCGAACCCAGTTTCACGCCTAGTCGGGGCGTAGCGCAGTCCGGTAGCGCACTAGCATGGGGTGCTAGGGGTCGAGTGTTCGAATCACTCCGTCCCGACCATATTATTCAATGACTTAGCCCAATCTGAAAAGGTTGGGCTTTTTCATGCGTAGGGACTTTTACGGGGGGCATCCCGTTTTTCTCCTCAAGATTGTCAGCGCCGGCCCGCGAGAGTCGGTTGCAGATATGTAAGGAGGCGTCGGATTTGGCACCGCCTTGCAGGATGTTTGGCACAGGGTGTCTGCCTTAGAAACGCGGGATTTCGCGGAGTTTTTGGCACCGTGGGGCGGCGCAACTCGGCGTGAACCCTGGCCCAGTCGGGCATTGGACGCTGATCGCTGGGAACGGCGGGCGGCGGTGGAAAAAGCCGCTGTTGCAACTCGGCGTCCGTTAGCGAAGACGGCCAAGTCAGGCCGCTGGCAGCAAAACGATTGAGATACTCACCGACGCTGGCTCGACCCACTTGCAAGCTGACAGCGACCTGCCGGGCAGATAGGCCGACCTCGAATTTGAGACGTAGCACTTCTCGAATCTTACGCATGGATAACCGCTCCACGACGACCTCTCTGCTTCGATAAAAGAGGTCGATGGTAGTGAATTAATCCTGCGTTGCTGCCTGCTTTAAGGGTGGCCGGATGGCCGTGGAGTCCGCAGGCCTCCTTTGCCGCCATACCAGCGCCCGCGAGAATAGTCGGATCGGCGTTGCGCAGGGCGCTTGACTGGCCGATAGCATCAATACTCGACTTCGCGGCCTTTGGACTGAGACCACCAGCCAACAAGGCTTCTGCACCGCCCAGAATAGAGTCGGGATCATTGCCATACGACTTTGATACTCGGAATATCTCTTTGCGCATATCTTCATTTTGAGCCGGCGACATGTTGGCCGTCTGTCCCAACTGGATCATCCTTCGGTCAGTCTTGGCACTATTTGCTACCGACAGCCCAACACCGATACCCAACCCAGCTCCGGCTAAGTGACCATTAACGCCCGACATCATTCCCCTGAGGGGGACGTGCTTAGGTCGCTCTCGTTGAAGTGCTCTTTAGATGCCATCTCAAACCCCCTCGACTTTAGGCTTCAAGAGCGCCAAGGCACCCGCTGGGTTACGTACGCCAATGCCCATCAGAATCTTCCTCATCAGTGGATCGTTTCGTTCCAGCTGTTCGATGTTTAGCGGCAACTCAAGCACCTGGCCAGCCGCGAGTGCCTCGACGATGCGGATGTCATCATCGATGGAAAGCGTACCCATGTTGATGTGGGACATCTCTGCTGCGAGCAGTTTGTCCAAACCCAGGACGAGGCGGTTGACCGTAAATTAAGGTAGGGCGCTGATCAACTCATCGTTAGTGGCGTAGCCCAGTCGCACGGCCTCGGAAATAGCGATGAAGCACTCCCGGAATTGCCAGGCGCCCCATTGAAAGCTTAGCTTCACGCGCGTTGTGCTTGAGGTGCTCACTGTTTTGCCGCAACTGGTCTAGGTAGTTCGCCCATTATTGAACCGCCTCCCGGCGCTGCACTAGCAGTTGAGGGCGCGCATACACAGCGTCCAACGCACCGCTACGACCTGAGTTGTGATCAGCGGGTGCAGGAGCGAACGGTTCAGTTTGGTGTAGGGCAGGGAGGGCCACAATGGCAGTTCTCCATTCCCGGTCAAGACTATGCTCCAAGAATGGTCTACGTCTCTTGCAATGGTTTTTCGGATCCTAGTGGAATACGCAAGTGAATGCGCCCTGAAAACGCCATCTGGGCTGACCTGATCAGCAACCATGACAGAGACTTGCGTGCTGCGGGTTACTTGCTGGACAAGGAGCCGCCTACCGACGCAGCGGGCGACTGAAATCGATGGGTTGCTGCCGCATAAGTGGCAACCGGTTTAATCACGCAAGGCGTGATGCCCGGACGCATACCCTGCACTCGCCCTGCTAGGGTTTGTACGTATGTTTTATCATGACACCGCGCACCACCAGAATCGGTCGCAAGCCTTGTATGAATAGTCATATTGGGGAGTATCCAAGTTGGAATCGAGCACTTCCCAGGACCAAATAAATCGGGTCTGACGCTATTAACGAATGATACGAATGGCGCCACTGAGCTGGCGCCATTCGGGCAACGGCAGGGCTGGCCAACGAGTGCGAACACTTCGTTATCCATTAATGCCTTTCAGGGCTGCGTGCTCTCTCTGAACCTGAGTGTGGGCTGGAGACGCTGGAGTCGACCCTGGGCCTTCGATTGAGCCCCGGCGTGGGCGAGTTACTGCGCTTATACTGATGAGATTTCATGCTGCCCAGTTTCGGTGGTCCTGGCGTAAAATTTGGCCCCCAAGAGGCGTGTGGCTGCGTTGCCGTCAGGTTACTGTTGTAGTTCACCCCCAGCGCGTGGTCGTTGTACGCAGCGTCCTCACTGAATTGCTTGGCACTGAAAGTCCCCTCACCTGCAGGCGGCCGTTTACCCCCTTTAAAGTCTGTCACAAGCTTTTCATTCCGAGATCCACTCGGCAGGAACGCAATCAGTGTTCCCGTGGGTTCGGTGACACTGCGACCCAGATTAAAGAAACCATTAAGAATGCTTTCATTCATACCCATCACGCTTTTGCTGGCTATATATTTAACGCCCCCTGTCGGTACAAAAACATCACTGAGATCGAGTGTCTTAAGACTGGACATATCGGTGATCTGCGGGGTAGCCCCCGCAACATCCTGCTGCCCCAAGGCGCGCGAGTATTCGTACGAAGGGCTTGCCGGCAGTTCCTTGAAGCCAGCATCGATACCCATCACTTGAAACTTGCTCAATCCGTAGCCCGCGTGGGGGTTGTTGAATACAAGTGTGTCAAAGCGATCGCCATCGGCATTATCCTGGGCCCAGTCGGCCAGAGCTGCCCAGCTATCGGGTGATGTCACATCCAATTGGTTGGGGTAGTAGTGTAGGTTCGCGGGCCCGTTTTCTGGCCGGGGAGTGATGTCGTATTGTGTGACCATGATAGTTGCGTCCGGATATTTTTTCGCCAGCGCAGTGGAGTAGCTGAAATCTTTGCCTTCGCCAGCAACCAAAACTCGTAGCATCCCGTTAGGGTCGGAAAAAATGATTGGGTTGTCACCGACATAACAATAGAGATTCAAGCCATCATCCGGACCGGATGGGTCGGCACTGAGCCAGCGCCCAATGGACGGCTGGTAGTAACGTGCGCCGAAGTAGTACAACCCCGTCACTTCGTCACGCTCTTTGCCTGCATATCGATAACGCTTCAGTTGGACATCCGTTGCATTGTCGCCGGCGATGAAACTTGTCCCTCCGTAGGGAAAGTACTCTTCATAAGTAATGATCTTGCCGGATGAGTCCAGCTCCATCACGGCCGACCCCAGATAGTTCTCCAACTGGTAGCGCAACTGTGGCGAAGCCACGCCATCGCCTGGAGACCCCACAGTCCAGACCAGACGCTGCGCCAGGCAGCGCTCACCATCCATCACGCGAATCGTGCGGTACTCTTGGGTTAGTATGTTATTGATCAAGCGCCGGCGAATCTCCAGGCCATTGATATAGACAGTATCGTCCAGCATCTCGGTCGCACCGGCACTGCCGAACGTACGGGTAACCTTGCGCAGCCGGACGCCATTGGCATCATAAACGTAGAACGAGGTGTCGTTGGTACCGTTGCTGCGCGTAACCAGGGTGATATTGGCGAGGCGATCGGTATAAGACCACTGAGCGCCTGATAGCCCAGCCCATCGCATCTGATTGCCAGCGGCGTCGAAGAACTCATCGACCCGGGTGGGATCGGTTGTCAAAGTTGCGTCGACACCGTGATTGCTGGTTGTCGATATCGTCACCGCCCTGTTCGTCGATATCGCGGCTTGATGCTGTATGCGCAAAAGGTTTCCGGAGAGATCATAGCTGTAGGTTCGAGTGTAGTTTTGCAGGGCCCGGCCGTCATTCAACGCTGAGAGGGGGATAAAGTCATTGCCGCCGTCACTCACTCCAGGGTGTTCACGACCACTAGCGCTGATCAGTCTGTAGGTCGCGTCATAGGTGTAGTTGGACTGCGGGTCGACTCGCTGGTTGGCATTGAACACCACCTGTTGAGACGCGTCGTCGATAGAGGTGATGTTGCCAACAGGATCATAGACATAACTCAGCGCCTGGAGCGTTCTACTATCCAGGGTATGTTGTGAAACTAACGCCTGGAGCCTGAACGTACTGGGCTCGTAGGTATAGCGCGTTGTCACGCCATTGGCATAAGTGATCTGTTGGCGCTGGCCCTTGGCGTCATAGGTGATGCTGTCAACATACACTTGGGCGATACCGGTATCTGCTGGTGTCAAACTGACTTGGGACACCAGGCCGGTTCTTGCATAGGTATAACTTACCCGCTCCGCCGAGACATCATTGAGGCGTCGTAACGCTTGGGTTTCTACCCGGTTCAATGCATCGTAGGTCCAGTCGGTCTGGAATTTCTGCGTGTCATCCAGTTGCTTCCAATCGGCTTCCCGAGAGAAGTCGATTGCCAATTGCCGGGTCTGACTTAGCAATTGCCCTTGAATCGAATATGCCAGATTGACTTCAAGCCCGGCACTGTCGAACAGCGTGTAGGGCTGACCCCGTAAGTTAAGTCCCTGGGCATCGGGAACTGACTCGCCGTACTGTATCTTGCGTACCGTGCGGCGTTCCGGCTCATGGGCCTCAATGACTTGAACTTCCAGCAAGCGCCCCAGGAGGTCATAACGACTTGTCTGGATTGCTCCCCGGCTATCGGTGCCCCAGATCGGCTTGCCTGATACATTATTGATAACCCAACGAGTGCCGCTGTCGACACAGGTACTTTTGATCTTCTGTCCATCAAGGGTAAAGATCACCCTGATATTTTTTAAACCCTGTGTAAGCATCCTGTCGTCTGCACTGTCCAGCAATTGTCCTTGGATATCGAAGTAGTTGAACATAGTCAGCCCGGCGTCTTCCAGACGCTGGTTCGTGGCCTGGGGTGCAAGCAGCTTGGTCACCCGTATGGCCTGCCCCAAGGCATTGAACTGGCGTACTGTCGGGGTGTTGAAGAAAACAGCGGTCTGTTGCAGCGCTGTGCGCTCCCGAGGATCGAGTGTCGGGTCATCGATGTGGGTGCGGTAATAATCAGAGTCGAGCACAGTATCGTTGGTGTCGAACAAGTGCTCGGACCATGGGCAAAACAGGGTCTTTGTAAAAAAACCTTTGGGGGTGTCGACGCGGATCTTACGGTTGAGCGGGTCATACCGAATCAGTGGGCTGACCCCGAAGCGAGAAAGCTCTTCATTACTGATATAGCCTCGGCCTGCACTGTAGACGGGCTCGTACTGTCTGATGGGATTGCCCTTGTTGTCATAGACCGTCGCTCCCGAAACGACCCAGCGCTCGATGCTATGAGTCGAGGTGACCGAGTGATTGGCATTGACTTGCCAGCTCGGCCCTGGATCGACCAATGCCTGACACTGGACAAGGCGATTGAAGCCATCGCTGTACTGTATTGAGTATTGGACACGACCAGTTAACTCGTAGGTTTCAGCTTGCAGGGTGGTGGCGTGGACAGGGACTTGGCTGGGCACCATCGCTAGTCGTGCCCCAACCGCTGATGCGACTTGAGGCGACAGACCTGGCAATTGCAATGGCGCACCAAGGGGGCGTTCGCGCCAACGCTTGAGCATGGCGCCACTGCGGCTTATATAGTGTTGACCAACGAGGGACTCCCACACGTTGGACGATGTGTCGTCAAGCCCGTTCAAGGCCTGAGGTGTGATCCGCCCGCACCAACTGAAGAGATCGTAAGCGGTGTAAGTCGCAGCGCCTTGCAGGTAGGTTTGTGGCTGCGAAAGTGCCGTCTCCAGGTCGAAGGGCTGCTCCCTGCGATCAAGGGAGAGTGATTTGAAACCTACGGGTTGTTTACCTTGCATTCCTCTGAGCGAGGTTGCGCAAACCATACCAAGTGCATCGCAGAGTGTCTGCGATACTGTCTGGTTGGGATCGGTAATTTCCCACGGGGCGAGCGTTCGGTAGTCGATACTGGTAACGTTGATCACGTTACCCAAAGCGTCTTCACTGCGCACAAGCACCAAGTCATAGGGGTCATATTCTAGGGTCTGTGTCGCACCAAACGGATCGATGATGCTGCTGGGCAGATAGTAGTGATCTGTGTCCAGAAAGGTCTGGAGCAGGCCAGGGTTCCACCATAGGCCATCGTTCTCGATATATTTTCCGTTCTGTGCCAAAAGCTGTGTAAGGTCGGCCGCGCTCAGGACACCGTCATAGGCAGTTTGAAGATCAGTTGGCGTTGCCAATGCGGTCCATTGTTGACAGAGCAACCCCTGAGCGCTCGTTTGCCCCAACGGCAACGCCGTTTTTGTTTCAGGGCTCCAGTAATAGCTGCGGTACCGACCGAACAAGGTCAAGTCGGCCTCGGGATCCGCCAGGGCAGTGTCGATCAGGTGGGCAAGCTCCTCGACCGTGTAGGTCTGGCCCGAAGAGGGGGGCGGTGGCGCCCTTAGCAACCAGTTGTATGATTCCACCGGCTGCCCCAGCAAGCGCACATCGTTCCCTGTCAGGTCAACGTACTGGTTGGTATTGCTCGTGACGAAACATTGCGATTGTTCCGGTAATCGAGTGGCGATGTCGGCGCGACGCGGATAGGCGATGCTGGCTCGTCGCAGCACACTGCCGTAGTCGTCGACCTGTAAGGTCATGTCCTGGGTTATACGCGGATCAGCCGGATTACGTTCGTAGTGCAGGCTCAGCGTTTGCAGTGGATAAGCGAAAAAGACGGCATGCTGCTTATCGAGTGGCCGTTGGATTTGGCGTACGTCATAGCCGTTTTCCACAACATGATAAGGCGTGCTCTGCGCATCCGTCGAATCCAGACCATAGATTTCCTGTCGCAACTGAAGACCCTTGAGTGCCAGATGAGCCTGACGAACGGACTCTGTACTCGGCTCTCCTAGCCATTGGAAACGGGCAGGCATAACCCTGGGGGCGGAAGCGTCAGCAGCGAAGTAGTCATTCACAAACGCGTCACATAGGCTGCCATCCATCCAGGCTCCGGTGTGGTACCAGGTGCGGGTCAGAGATGCAGGGGTGTGGATTTCTGCGGTGCCGGAACTACTGCGCAGGTACTCTTCCCGGCTTTGTGTATCGGTATGGTCGACCTGCCCGAAACCACAGAACTGGCGCTCGATAGGGTCATAGTAACCATGGCGATAATTGTAGGTTGATACCAATCTTGTCTGCGAGACACTGTCTATGGCATCGATCCGGTCCACGACCTGGACCGGAAAGGGCAGCTCGGTTACCCAGGGGCGTCCATCGCGCCGATCACGTAGCGCGTAGGTAGTGGAAGGCTGGTAGGAGATATGGGTCGACGCCCCCATGTTGTTATCTACTCGATTCAACAGGTAGGGTTTGCTGCGAGAGCCAAAGTCATAAGCCAGCGGCCCCGGCAAATGGGCATCGCTGAAGACCAGTGCGGCGCTGCCGTTACCACGCACGTCAGCGAACTGGATCTTGCTGCCAGGCCCCCAGGTGTTTGGCAGAGGTATTGCAATCGCCTCGGCAAAAGCATTACCGCTGTGGTTCATGTACAGGTCGATATGATCGGGGTGGACATACAACAAGTCGACCGTTCCGGAGCCATCGATATCGGCAAGGAACAGGCGGTCGATGGAGAAGTCCTCACCGAACTGCGGAGCGTTACCCAACTGGACCCTGCTGCCGAAACGTCCAAACCCGAGACTGGGCCATACCTCCACCGAGCCGTTGGCAATGCGTACCAGATGCTCGCGGCCTGATCCAAACATGTCGGTCATCTGCAAGACCACGCAAGACGAATCTTGGGTTGTCAGCGGAACCCCATCGTCGCGTGGGCGCACGAGCGCCGGCCCGTAGCCTTGAGTACCCAGCGAGGGATAGATACGCACTGATTGATCATCCAGGTACACGACATCGTTCAGTCCGTCACCGGTGAGATCAGCCATCAGGCTATGGGGCGACAGCAGATCGCGAGGGACCGCAGGCAGCACCTCGAAAGGTGCCCATCCGCCGTTTGCCAAGGCCTGGGCATAGCGTGAACCATCAGCACTGACGGCGACCCACGCCGGGCGACCGCAACCGGTTATATCCAGCAGAGTCGAACTCCCGTTGAGCCCCAGGCTCGGGAAGGTCGCGGGCGCAACAGGAGGGGTATAGAGAATGACTTCATCGCTGTTGTCATCCGTATCGATGTGCTTGCAAGGCCCTTGGGGGGCCATATACAAGACGGTACTTTGCGACTGAAACAAAATACCGGGGAGTCCTTGCCCTTGTAGATCGACAAATCGATACCAAGGTGCTGATCCAACTAACGGAGCTGGCACCTCATCGCTCCGACGCAATGCTTCGAAGCGGCCACTTTGCGGTGCGAAGTGGGTGTAGCCAAACTCCAGCGGAGGTAGCGCTTGGCTGGTGTAATCCTGCACTGTGGACTGACAACCCTCCGCCTCGACCATGATCAGCCGCGAGGCGACCGGATTCTGGTCGTAGGTGAATCGAGTCAGCCGAACCAACACCGGCTCGTCGCCCAGCTCCTTGAAGCGATGAAACATGAGTATGTGTTGGCACAACCGGTGAGTTCGGATCTCAAAGCCGGCCGTGTAGGTCGAAAACGGATCTTGCCGTGCCGTCCATTGGGCATGCGCCGGTGGTAAGTAAGGCTGTGGGGGCAATGGATCAAGTGTGTATTGGCCGTAATCGAAAACGACCTCGAAATGCCATTCGGTGGTGGCCAGATCTTCGATCGAAAACACCGGCGTGTCGTTTCCGTAAAGAATGCGCTCTGGGTATCGATTGGTCGTCTGTACGCGTCCCTGTTCGTAAATGGCAGTGGCAATATTGGCGGTATTTTCAGCCTGATAGGTGTACAGCGTTGCGTCGCCATGAGCAGTGATTCGATCTTCGAGCAACCAGGAAAAAATATGCTCCGGTTGTGAAGGATCTGCGATACGTGCGTCAGCCGTTCGACCGAAATGAGACTGCACGTTGCTCGCGTCGATGATTCTCCAGAAGCTGCTTTGTGTCAGCGTGTTGATCCACTGCTCGATCAGTGCAAAGCCACCTTCATGGCAAGGTAGATATCGCTTGATAATGAGGCCGTCCTGCTCGCGGGACGGGGTCGAACTGTCTATAACGAGCGGCGTTCCATCAGGTAGGACATAAGTGTCGGTACCGTCATAAAGGGGTTGCCCGGTGGATGTACGGCAGGCAATCGCCGGGATATCGACATTAAAGCCTAATCCGAAGATGCCATTGCCTGCTGCCGACTGGTACTGCAGCGAAAGTGCAGGGGCGCTGCCCTTGCAAGCGGTCAGAGCTATTGGAAGAACCAGCGTTGCGGCCCCTGTAAATGCATTGGCCGAAAACGTTTCACCGAGACCTTGAATGGCACCGCCGCCCTTTGGCAGGGTAACGCTCGATGGTTTGATTCGCGGCTCCTGCACAGCAGGAGTGTCTTCAGTGGTGTCGGGCTCGAGAGATGTCATTTCATCGTCCCTGCGTGTTGACACGCGCAAGGGGATCTCCCCAACGGCTGTAGCCGGGGCGATCAGGGTGCGCCCCTGGACATTGCTCATCGCGTAACCGGGCCTTTTTCCCGGTGACGCAACCACAGAGTTCGCAGATTTTACGATTGCTCTCGCCCGTCAGGGCTGCGCCCACCCGATAGGCCAGCTTGTCTGGCGTCGCAGTGTGATGCGGGCAGGCCTCACAGGCACTAAGCCGTTGTTCGAAAAGATCGTTGTCGGTGGTCTTGAATCCTCCACGTCCCCAGGCCACAAAAGAGTGTGCCGCTTTTTTCAGCAACGCACTGTTACTCAGTTCGATACTCGACGACCGAGCGCTTGTGTGACTACTGTTTTCGGGTTGCAGAGACTGTTGTGGATGCGCCAGCAGATGGTCACGAAAGACAGGCGCTATACGTGCCGTAAAGAGCGCTGTGGCGTACGTTGGGTTATCGATAATGGCGGTGAAAACCGCTCTGCTGACCGGTCCATCCAGTCCGAGATAATGACCGGTCTGTAAACAGCCGTCGTCGAGGCTGGTAAACGCCTGGAAGTCAGGAGGCATTGCTTGATTGTCGCTGATTGTCATATTGAAGACCTTTTTGCCGAGGTATATGAGCTGCCTCTAACCAGGGGTATCCACCCGAATGGATACCCCTTTGGTTCTGGGTCGATAGCGTCAGCTGGAAGGAGACTGAAAGGCTGCCCGGACATATTGTGGATTCAAGGCATTGCCATCCGCGGAGAGCAGGTCAGAGACCGTTATCTTGTACGTCACCCCCGGCTTCAGGTCGGCAATCAGGTTGATGGTATTCGGTATGCCTGGGGGGCTCACCACGCTCAGTACTTTGGCCGCCGGGTGAAGGAAGTAGTTGGCGACGTCTTGTGCCGAGGCTTGGTCCAGAGGGTCACTGAAAGTCAGCGCGACAGGCGCCTTTATGTCGGCCCCTGGAACGGCGTAGAGCAACTTGAGCGTGGCGGGTTGAGGACCACCGGCGCAGGGAGGGGAGGGTTCAAAAGAAACCGCCCGGCGGTAGGTTTCAATGCGGCAATCCAAGTCCGTCGCATGGCAGCCGGTTTCTGGATGATCTGCCTTGGTCGGGATATGGCTGAAGAATGCCTCTACCTGGCTTATTGCAGCAAAGATGACAGACGGATAAAGCGGATTGAATACGCTTTGCAGGACAGAGGGCGCCAGATAGTCTGCGACTGATTTGCAGAGCAAACCTGTAGGCCCTACCGGTTGCGTATCCGAGAAACGGCTGACCAGATACCCCAACACCAAGGCCAACCCTTGCCACTCCAGTGCTTCGGCACGTACCAGGCCGCCTTGCACCAGGACATACTTTTCTTTGCCCAGTTTCAGCGAAAAAGCATTGGCCCCGCGACTCGCCGCATCCAGGATGAAGTGGGTGTCCGGGTAGATGGAATGGAAGAGCTTGAACAGCCACAAACAATAACCTGCTCGCTGCGGGTCACGTACCGAATAAGCCTGCTGGGAGTGTTGCGCTTCCTCGGCCTGTATCCGGGTCAGGAATCCCAAATCTATGGCATGCTGCGGAATTTCCAAGGTAAACCCATGGTCGCCCTGCAGGGTAATTCCGCCGGTGCCCGCGCCTGAGCTGCGCAATAAGGTTGCTGCGCTTTTTCCGGCATTAGCCAGGAACGCATCCACGGCTTGCGTCGGACGCGCTGAAAGAGCCGTGCTCTTGAGGTTGGCAGCGTGAGCATTGATTGCCGCGTCATGGGCTCGGGTTGTTACAGCGGGCTCGGTGCCTCGATGAACCGCCAAGCCTTGGTCAGCTAACTCGTCGTAGTACAACTGCACGGAAAAGTCGCCAGACAAGATACCGTCCGTGTCGATCAGGTGCCCGTCCAAGTTGATAGGTTGCCCGATGGATGTCGAGATATTCCACACGCCACCCGTGTAACTTTTGACTTCCAACTTGGTGATTTCAGTGGGTGCGCCGTTGGCTAAGAGCACCTTATAGCCTGGCCTTAGCATCTGCGCCTGGATCAGTTTGCGGTCCGCGCCCAGAAATGTGTGATTCATGGTGACGGTGACAGTGATTTCTTCTGCGCCAAGAAGGAATGAAACATAAGCCATTTCCGGCTGGACACTGGTCACAGTTGTCCCGTTGGAAAAGGCGACGTCACGTACTTGAGACTGACCGTTGGGGTCGTACGCAAGTACAGAATCACCGACCACAAAGGTCTGGATGGCTTTAGTCTGCGTGGTCGACTGGCGCACCGGGGTGTCGAAGGCCAGGCAGGAACAGGTGCAATTACAGCATGTTCCCGTTATTGCATCGCAGACCAGAACCAGATGGTTAACGGGCCATCCATTGGCTTTGCACGTGTTATTGATTTGCGTTGACACGCTGCCACAGTGTTGAGCTTTGCACATATCCGTCATGGTGTTTCTCCTTGTCATAAGCGCCGGGTGCTGCCTAAGGCCGGTTGGCGATGTAACTCACCAGCAGGCCGATAGAGATCAACTTGGTCGGGTCAATCCACCCTGTCTCGGTGGCGGCGATGCCAGATGGCACACCGCTTTTGGTGACGATCAGCGACCAGGGCTGATCGACCCAATCGGTGATGCTAAGGCCGGTAGCCGTCGCGACACCATTGGCTGCATTGAAGGTCAGAGGGACCTTGTTAGCGTTGGCCCCGGCACCTATTTCAAGAGAGGTTACAAGATTGCCTCCCAGCGTGATGTCATCGGGCAGTTGTAGCAGGGCGTCGATCCCTACCACCTGGTTGAGGCCTAGGTTGGCCGGGAACCATCCACGAGCCATGACTACGGTAAAGGCTTGTTGCGTGGCGTCTCTGGGGGGATGCGTAAAACCGAACCATTGAGTGGGGAAATTGGCGGCAAGATTGAAAGCGCGCTGGGCGCGATATGGAATGTTATTGATCTTGCTGCGGACCTCATTCGCAAAGGGTGTGCCACCGTCCAGTGCGGTGTAGCGCAGCCTGATTACCACATCGGTCAGGCTGGTATAGTCGAGTCGGTTACTCTCTTTGGGCATTTCCAGTCGGTAAGCGCCTATGGCGCCTGTACCTTCAAATGGTAAGTAGCGAGCATCGTTGAGATCCAGCTGGAACATACCGGCATCGTCAATACCGCTTGAAAGGACCACCTTCTGGCTGGCCCTCCAGTTTGCCCGGAGTACGCTGGTATCAGGGGTTTGAGAGCTGAGGCCCAACAGGTAGTCGACACCATCTATATCGGGCTTGATCAGAATCTGGCTGCCGGTCTGGGTCAGCGTGGCCTTGATGTTCTGATTCGGCCCCAGAATCGCTGGAATGGTGATGGAAATCGACTTGACCTGCCTGGCGTAGTGGCCCGGATAGTCGAGATCAAACAAGTACTCGCTGAGCAGGACATCGCATACCCCGGTATTTTGAAAGCGAACAAATGCTTCCGGGTCCAGGGCCAGTAAGGAGATGGTTTTTTCAATCTCGAAACTGCGAGTGTTGTTGCGATAATAAGCGGCCTCCATCTGGCTCAGACTGATCATCAGCTGTTCACCGGCCAGCAGGCCTTTATGCAGCCCGTCCCAATAGTCGAACGTGATGAAACGGTCGGTCGAGTTGATCTCGAACTGGTAAGCCTGCTGCGCGGAAACTGCCAGCTCCAAGGCCATTCGGTAAGCTTGCCCGTAGACGGTGCTCAACCGTGCAACCATCCATTGGTACAGCTCTACATTGGTGAATTTCTTACGCAGGAAGTCATCCACTTCAGCGGCATTCGTCAAGGTTTGGCGATGCGTCGCCAGCTGTTGCTGCAGGGTTTGCAGTTGCAAGTTGGAGGCGACGATTTGGCTGTCCAATACCTGAACATCGTACTTGGCTTGAGTCAGTGCCTGTTGCCATTCCTGTTCGCGTCGCTCGAAGCCTGAGACCATCTGGCTGACATCGCCTACACCCTTGGAAATCTGTGCCATCACTTCAAAAATTGAAGCCGCAGCTTTCAAGCTGTTACCTATCTCTCGCCCACCATAGGTCATGGCAAAAGGTGAGCCGGCGTTGGGTATCAGGAACGCGCCGGACGACAAGCCATTCATGATGGTACTGGTGGTGCTCAGGACGTTTGACAGAATGACCATGGCTACTTGCAGTTGCTCGGCTGGGATCAAGCCCTCATCGATTAACGCCTGGTAGAAAGACTGCCGTGCAGTAACGGCCTGATTACTGATCTGCAACCCAGCAATGCGCTCTTTTGCCTCGGCAATCTGCAAGTCCATCGACCGGGTCGTGAGATTAAGTATCTGGATCTGTTGGCCGGCGCTCAATCGTGCAAGTGCTTCGGCATCGTTCTTCTCCAGCGCGCCCAACAGCAGGCTGCCAATTTGGCTGAGTTGCTGGGTGAAGTCCTTGGCCATACGGAAAATAGTCGTGAAACGATAGGGGGGCGCGCCCGCCTGTAGCTGATCAACCACTTTGGACGCGGCTCCCGCCGCAGAGGCCCGAACCAGTGCCATCGGATCAATGGGTGGTTCAAACAAGGCCAATTGACGCACGACGCCATGAATATTCATGCAATGACGGATCTTGAACAGGCGTTGTTCGACCATGTCCCAATATTTGATTAGGTCGCTGTTTTCAGGTACGCAGAAGTAAGAGTCCAGATCATTGAACGGGACGTAACGATCGCTGCTATCCAATGGTATGGCGACTGCCTCGGAGAGCCCCGAGACGTTTTCCATGTCAATCAAAAATTGCGGGATATCGGCACCGTACTTCGTTTGTATATCTTTGAACGTCGCCGGTGCTTCAGTCGCGCAACTCCCGACGTCAATCGGACGCGGCCCCAGCAGTTCACGGGCGACGATGTAGAGCAACGTCGCCTGGCTGACTGACTCCCAGGTGTCCTTGGTGTACTCGAAATCACCCCAGTCGAGCAGTAAACCGACATACCGCATCACAATCGCTTTCGGGTAGGCCGTTCCACGAAGACGAGCAATGACGTGAGGTTCGAAGGGATGGTTGTTATAAGCCTGGATTTGCAATGGGTCGGTCAGGATGTCTTTCAGGTGCTCAACCGACAGGTCGCGAAAAGCAACCAGTTGCCAGAATCGATTGTTCTGATCTTTCACCGTCGGATCAGAACCAACCGGTATGGTTGGGTTGAAGATGTATTCAAACCACTGCCGGGCCTCGGCGAAGCGCTGGTTGGCCTGCAATTGGCTTGCGATCATCCAAGGGCCGTAGAGATAAATCTCCCAGAAGTAAAGGCCATACGGTCCTTTGTAGTCGATGGCGTCACCATCAAGCAGCAGGGGCGGCTTGATGTTGGGGGAGGGGGCCCCCTTGTTGTAGAAACGACTGAATGGGAACGCTGGAGTAGCAGGCTCGACCTGGGTGGATGGCGAGAGCAACCTGGGTACACCCCCGGAAAATAGTGCCCGGCTCAGACGACCGATGGCGCCAGTCGACAACCGCTCGACTGACCAGATAATGCTCTCGAAGGGAGCTGGGGAGTCGGTGTAGTTGCCAGAGATCAATGTTGTCTGGTTCGTTTCACTGCCTGCGTGGACGGATACATATTCCTCGAGTCGCTTGATGCCCGGTTCAGTCGAGCGCAGGATAAATGACTCGTCTCCGTTATCCCACAAGAACCATAAGGGCTGGTTGATGACCGGACTGGTGAATCCGGCCCGGTCGCTGACGTTGAACAAAACCTCCACGCTCTTTGTAGGTATCCAGACATCGGTGGCCCCCTGACCGACCGCATTGATCAGGAAGACGTTGTCGAAGTCGGTCATCCGCATCAACGGCACTTGGTCAGACGCGACAACTGCTCGAGGAATCTGTGGCAGGTAGGGTTTGGGGGCTGTGGGGTTGAGGTTGTAGGCGCCAAGAACCGGATAGGTCGGTGAGACATCCAGCCCATTGAGCAGCAGGCGTGACTGGTTTGCATAGGTAGCACCGCTCGTCCCTTGATTCGAGGCAGCTATGGCGTACTGGCTGGAGTTATACAGCGTTTGGGCCAAGGCCATGGCATCGGGATTAGTGATGACCTTTGGATCAGGGGCAACCGGTGGAATGGGAGTGCCGCCCGGCAGGTCGTAGAACCAGCCATAGTTGACGATAATGCTGTCTTGCGCGTCGTTTTTGCCCTTGATCAACATGGGCGTCGCGATCTTCCATTCCGGGCGGTTGACGTTGAAGTCGGCCGGGTTGATCTGTGGTGTGCTGTACCCCCCCTGCATGGGGGCGAAATTGATGACAAAGTGGTCAAGCGTTTGTGGGCTGGTCCACTTGCCGCTGAAATTGATAAAGCTGTACTTCAGCGTTGCCCCTGTGTCGGCGGAGTTGTTCGCGCTTCCTCCCTGCACCATTGAGGCTGATGTTGTGTCCTGTTCTACCCAAAACAGAAAAAGTCGGTCATAGGCGTAAAGCGGAGAAACAATCGGCGAAGGTATAAGCAGGTCGACTTTCTCAAAGGCGGTCCATCCAGTGGTATCAATCCGTCGTTGCAGGTAGTAGGTGTAGGGCGCGGTTGCCGTGCGCGACAGCAGGTACAGCATGGGCGTCATCGTGCCCTGGGATGAGGGGTCCGGCGCAATGCCATAGTAAGAGCCGACGGGCTTTAGCTGTGCAAGTGACTCGAAGGTTTCAAAGTAGTCAACATAGGCATCGTTGACCGTTATCGGGGTGATATCGTTAGCTGTGAGGTTATCCTGAATGTTCTGAAACTGTGGGGTTTTGTCCAGGCGTAACTGCGGCTCAAGGTAGTTCTCCGGGTAGAGGAAAACCTTGCGATTAGCTTCCCATAACGGGTATGACCCGATCCAGCTCCACCAGATCTCCGGAATGCTCAGTTTTGAGATACCTGGTTCCAGCATCATTCTGGCGCGTTGCATATAGAGCTGAACCGAGAGAAGGGCTTGCTTGATGTAAGAGATGTCGGCACATCCACTCATTTGAGTGTCGATCAATAGGTAGGCGTAGAGCTCGTCAATGTTGTTGATCGTGGCAAATGTGCGGTTCAGTGTATAAATCGCGTAAGGCGTCAGCACATCACGCTTGGCTTCGTTCACCGCGTTCTCGACGGGACGGTAAACAGTCTCCCAACCCTGGTTGCCGTAACGCGCTTTGAGCGATCCAATCGTCGAAGTCGATGCTGCCGAGTACTTGGTCCACGTGGAGGTATCAACCTGTGCCGGCAGGATATTGAGCCGAGCCAGCGACAGAGTTCCGTCAATGTCCAGGCCAAGGTTTGTGGCCGTGTCGAAGCAGGCTTTCATTGTGACAAGCCCTGCCACAGTGCTGTCGTCCGCAGAGGTGCCATACAGCGTTGAGCGCAATCGGCAGATCTGACTTACCGGCCAACCGCTCAGCGTTGAGAGGACCTCGGTCTTTTTATCGACCAAGCAATCTTGTCCGGCAGGCAGAGAAAAATACTCAGGCAAGCGCTCTTTAGTGTCATCCCAGACCTCGCGCAAGCGCTGGTAATTCCACATGGCCCGCACATTATCCAAAGTAAGCGTATTCAACGCGGCGATCCCGAAGGGCGCAGGGCAGTCGATTACAAAGGTGATGTCACTGGCGTTAAATCTCAGTTGCTGATTCAGCGTGACGACTCGAGACATCAACACCATGAAGTCACATATTGCCGGCGAGGGAGAGACCCATCGACCGGGCTGACCTACCGGTGGTTGCAAGAACGCAGCCACATAGTCTGTCAGACCTACTGTCGCGGCAATGTCCGGGCCAAGGGCCAAGAGCGTACCCGTATCAGAACCCAGCACAACCCCCAGTTGTTCTGACAACAGGAAGCGCTGTACACCACGGTTGGGGTGCTCGATATTTGGAGCTCCGCCGTAGGACAGCAACACGGCAACCACATGCTCGATCCGACCTTTGGTCAACAGTAGACGTGCCTGTACCTGGGCAATCATCGATTGACGGTCTGGCTGCGAGGCAAATAGAAACGATAAATCTGTTGCAGCGGTAAAACTTACCGTTAACACCCCTGTGCTGCTTAGTACGTTGTGGCTGACCAGTGCATCGAATGCTTCCTTGGACTGCTGTGCGTCAATCCGTGGGGAAACAAAGGACGCCACATCAAGAGGATCGACAAAAGCAACGCTGGTAAAGTCCACAACCTTTTCTAAAACGGCACCATACACGCTAAGAAAGCCTGCCTGATGTGTACTGAGCCGATCGAAGAAAACCTGCGACTGTTCGCCAGTAATATCCTGGCTGATAAAGCCTGGCCCCAGCACCAGCCAGTCCTGTGCCGTCTGCCAAAGCGCGGCGAGAATATTGGGCAGCGCCGCCAAGGTGAACATCGGGGTGTAGTGCTTGCTGACGGTGCCACGCAGCGAATAATCCAGCGCGTAGACATTCAGACGTGATTCTTTCAACCAGCTTGCCCAGTCTGCTACAGCCATAGCGCTATCGAGATCAGCGACTACGGGGATCTCGAGTAGGTCGAGCAGAATCAGATATTCGCCAACCGTCAATTTGGTCTGGCGCGCAAATTTTGCATAGCTGTAAAGCACAGACAGGTTCGGTACGCTGAGAGGGATCTGTACTGCATTCGCCGTCAAGTCGCCTGACAGTTTCAGCGATGCCAGAACCCGTTGCCCAATTGCGGTCAGATCATCATCCACGACATTCAGGCCGGCACGAAGCCGACTGCGCAGCTCCGCCAGTTGCGAGCTCGGTGCGGCGGGGGCATCGGGAGCCCACTCGGCGACTATGTCCTGATAGGTGATGTTGCCTGGGTATATCGGGTGATAAACAGGGAGTGCATCGGAAGGCGTATTGGCGGTCGGGATCACCACCATCACCGCCTGTTCTACCGCCTGGGCGAACGCGCCAGTCACGGTCAGAGCTATATCACTGACAACTGTGGCGACGACTTTGAGTTCTCCCGCGACTCGCACCCGCATACCCACTTCTATTTGTTGCTTGAAGGCGGTGTTGGTGCCGGTCACCGTAGTGCCCTGCACCGAGACGGTTCCTTTGGCGGAGAACGCAGGCAGCGCACCTACCGTCGAGCCCAGTATCGATGCGCTATTGAACAATCGGTCAAACATATCGAGGGGGCGCCCCGGATCGTCGATGCCTATTGTCTTTAGCGGTTGAAACAAACCGAGGGTTTCTTCCACAGAGCAACCCAGGCGTTGTGCTAAAGCCACTGTTCTACCTACAGCGGATACCGCATCAGCGTCGATGCGGCCTTGGCCAAGGGTCTGTATCAACCAGTCCAGATCGGCGTAGGGGAGTGTGCTTGCATTGGCCAGGCGTATGAATCGATTGAGCCTGTCCAATGCGGCCAGGTCGAGATTGGCAATACGGGATACTGGCATTGACGAATCGGAACGATCAATCATCACTGAAAGACACTTATCTGCCGCGAGCCCTTTATTTATGAACAATAAAGTGGCTAGTCCGGCCGCCTGCTCCTGTGCCGACAGCTGTTGATTCAGCAATGCTTGCAGTTGTGCAAAGTCGAGGCCGGTACGCTGGGTGAACACCAGGGAGAAGCCAAGATCAGTGGAGGGAAAGTCCATCATGGTCGAGGCGCCAGCATCTATATTCCAGAGTTGGACGGTGGTGAGTCGAGTCGCACTATCGACACTGAGCACCTGGGCACGTTGAGGCCCCAACTGAACGAAGTCCCCCACTTTCACCTGACTGGTAAAATCGGTGCCGTCACCGGTTACCGTATTTTTACCTTTGGCGACACTAACCGTCCCGCTGAGCAGCCTCTTGAGTAAACGACCGTCACCAATGCCGTAGTAAGGACCTATCGCCTCAGCGCTGGTCAACACGGTTGTGACTATTTGCGTGGTCGTGGGACTCAGACCAAGGGCCTCACGACCAATGGCTAGTGGGCCGGGGAGTTCAGATGTCGCAGGAGTTGAAACTTGCGCCTGATAGGTTTGGTAGATGTTTAGTAAAGAAGGCCCAAGAGTTGCGCAGTAAATCCGGGTCTGGGCTAGAGGTAGAATGAAAGGCAAGACGAATGGATAGGGTTGATCGGTCAAGGCCCTAAACACGTCATTCCAATGGGTAGAGCTGGCAATGGATGCTTCCAGGACTTCGTTGATGATTTGCAGATAGGGAACAAGCTGGCGAGTCATCTCTGGAGTCAGGGGAATATTCTCAATATCCGGGCGCCGCTCACTTAAATGCCAACCACTTGGAATGCCGGCATTGTAAGTCTTGTTGTCGATATACTGATAAATGATACGGAGCATGTCGACCATATAGGCCGAAGGACTGAAGATTGACTGATCAGGATCGCAACTGCAGTAGTCCAGCGATCCGAAGAAGTCCTGGTAACTCGGGATTGCTTCTATTAATGCGGCAAGATCAGCATCGGCAGTATTCATCGCTCCTGCACGGTAAAACGCAGACCCCACCGACCCTTTCAGCGCAAAGGCTGTCAGCTGGGCACGTAGCTTTGCTTGAACCGCAGCACGGTGAAGCAGACGAGCCGTTGCGGGGTCAATGTCGAGACGAGTTGCCTGTTTCTCGACAAACTCATCCTCTGACTGTTGAGCAATGTGATGCGCTGAAACCAGCCCAGCTTTCACCAAGCGATCAGCTAGATGTGGATCATCGGTGACTTGCTGCAAGCGCTGATAGGTTTTCAGGGCCTCTATGTTGTCCGCAGACAAGCTGGAGAGAATCATCTGGGATTGTGCAGTTTTTTTGAAAAAATCGTGTTTTCGAAGATTGAACTCAGGATTTTGCGAAAAAAACTTTACAAACGTTCCGCCAGAAATACCCATTGTAAACAGCATGATTTCACCTTCCTTGGTGCGGCCGTTTGTTTTCGATGGTGCTGAAAAAGAGCTATTGCCCATGGAGCAGGCAGAGGTGTATTGGGTATAGCGTACCTTTGGCAAAATGCCATTAAGAAAACTATTTTGACCATGCGGTGAACGTCATCAGCTAATAATAATTTCGCATCCACTTGATTTTATTGACTTAAGTCCAGGGCGCATGAAAATCATGCACGTGAGATGTTCATCTGAGGGACGTGATTGCGCGGCAGTGCGATCTTTCAAGTTGGCGGTAAGAAGCATTGGGGCGGAACGGGTGAAGTGGTGTTTTTCGCCTCTGTCATAGCCGCAAAATGTTTGTAGTGGCCTACCCACGGTCAGCATGATCCGTACGATTACGTTAAGCACGTGCTTATGCCTGTCGAAGATCGTATCTCAGGAAGAGGTGTAATTCCTGTGTTCACACGTGATCAAGTTAACCGCAGTTACTTGACTGCAATTGCTACCGTTAGCAGGCTGGTTCCTGGAGTTACCGTTGACGTAAGATAAGTGCCTCGGATTAAGGAGAGTGATGGATGAACTCTAAGGCCCCCGAACCATTCTCTCTGGCTCTGCGCTCCTATTCTGGTCAGGTCGAGCTTCACGAACATGACTTTCATCAAATCGTCCTGCCCCAGTCCGGTTGTATGGAGATTGAGGTCGATGGACGCGGTGGCAAGGTCGATGCGAGCCAGGGCGTGGTGATCGCCTCCGGGGCCCGGCATACATTCCTCGCCAACACCCATAACAGTTTCCTAGTGCTGGACGTATTGACTCAGCGTGCCGATGTGCACAAAAGCACCGTACAGTTACTTGACCCTCTCAATGAAAAACGCTTTTTTGCGGTCAGGCCCGATATTCGTCATTTGCTCGATTACGCAAGCAGCAATGGACCACGGTTGATCAGTTCGCCTACGATGGCTGAGTCATGGAGCCGGTTGCTGCTGGGTTCTTTATTGCAGCCAGAGGTTGCGCCGAACGATCCCGGGCAGTTTATCCTCGCCAGGGCATTGGCCTACATCGAACAGCACTTGAGTACGCCCATGACGGTGTATGACATTGCCCGTAACGCTGGGACCAGCGAGCGGCGCTTGTATGTCCTGTTCGGGCGGCACCTGAAAATCACCCCGTTTACCCATATAGCGACCTTGCGCCTCAATCTGGCCATCGACCTGTTGCACCAGACCGCTCTGTCGATCACTGAGATTGCGCATCGCGCCGGTTACGCCGACCAGAGTGCACTGAGCCATGCCCTGAAGAAAGCCCGTAACCTGACCCCGGCCTCGGTGCGCAAGCAAGCGCGCGGCCACTAAAAGCAGCAGACTTGAACAATTTTTTAGCGGGCTTGATCAATACGTCCTCGTACAACCTATCTATTGTCCCCGCATCAGGATTATCCGCAGACGGGCTAGCATGAACACGACTAACGCATCCAGCGCCATCACCAAAAGCGCCGTAGGTGCCACTCTGATTGGAGTGATTGCGGTGTTCCTGTGGGCGTGTCTGGCGCTACTGACCACCTTGACAGCCGGAATCCCGGCCTTTCAGTTGCTGGCATCGAGTTTTGCCGTCGCGTTCGTGGCGAGTATCTGCATACTCGGCTTGCGTGGCGCTGGGGGGTTCAGCAGTTGGCGACAGCCCTGGTATGTATGGGCAACGGGGTTCGCCGGCATCTTCATTTACCACTCGTTGTATTTCTTTGCCCTGAAGACCGCACCGGCGGCTGAGGCCAGCCTGATTGCCTACCTGTGGCCTCTATTGATCGTCCTGCTCTCAGGGTTTTCTACTGGCGAGTCGTTGCGCAAGCGCCAACTGCTAGGAGCCTTGCTCGGCCTGGCGGGGACAGCCTTCATCATGCAACAGCGTGCCCAGGGTGAAAGCGTCGGCATGCCGCTTATCGGTTATGCCGCAGCCTTTGCCTGCGCGTGGGTCTGGTCGATCTATTCGGTGGTCAACCGGCGTTTCAGTAATGTCTCAAGCAGCATCATCGGTGGTATTTGCGGCCTGATCGCAGTGGCTGGGCTGCTCTGCCACCTGGCTTTTGAAACCACGGTGCGGCCGGACGCAGGCCAATACGCAGCAATCATCGCCCTGGGGTTGGGCCCAGTGGGTCTGGCCTTCTTCGCCTGGGATCACGCGACCAAACACGGAAACCTAGTGATGCTTGGCGCCCTGTCTTACCTGGCGCCGCTGTTCTCCACCCTGCTGCTTATTGCCGTGGGGCAAAGCGATGCCAAGCCGATCCTGATAATTCCCGCAGTGCTGATCATCACGGGAGCGGTCATTGCCACTTTCCGGTCACGCAAGGCCTCGCGGTGATATCGACCTGGACTCTCGTTGAACCGAGCACCGCTGGAGCTCAAGTAAAGACTAGCTTAGAAAAATCCAGAGTGAAATTTTTGAGTCTTTCAAGAAGTATGAAAAAGGAGATGGGGGGCTAGGGGGCGAGTGTTTGAATCACTCCGTCCCGACTATATTTTCTGAGTAAAGCCAGATGCTTAAGCCGATCAGCCAGATCGGCTTTTTTGTGCCTGCGCAAAACCTGCCAAACCATTCCTATAGCCCGCACAGATAAGGTGGGCGGCCAAACACACCTCCCCAACTCTGTTATCGTGGCGCCCCTCTGAACGCAAGGAAGCACTCACCCATGGATTTTTGGCACCCTCTGGCAATCACCCTCCTGCTGGTGGCTGGCACTCAGGCGGTGGCCGCCGAAAACAATAACCCGTTCCAGGCGGCGCTTATGCTCACCTCGGTAGCGCCCTTTGTGATCACCTCGGGAGCCACTGCGGGAACCTTATATATCCCAGAGCTTTTCAAATCGTCCAAAAGTGACGCGCTGGCGTTTATTGGTTCCGATGGCGAGATCCGTGGTGCGCAGTTTGAGCAGGCGTGCAGGTATTACCGTTCGGCCTACAAGCCAGCGCTGATGTCTGACGCGCAACTGGCCCTGGCGATCGCCGCCGCAGGTTGACGTCGGCGACACCGCCGCCAGGGAACCACCGAGCCCCTGCGAGGCTGCGACAGTTCCCACAGTTGATTTTCGTTATCCCTTACTCCTTGACCCGCGTGGCTGGCAGTGTGTTGTCACCCTGATGGGGGGCCGATTTTGGCTTGAGCATCGACAGCACCCAGACAAAGAACACCGGCACAAAAATCACCCCCAATACCGTCGCGCTGAGCATCCCGCCGACCACGCCGGTGCCGATGGCGCGTTGGCTGGCAGCACCCGCGCCGGTGGCGATGGCCAGGGGCACCACGCCGAGGATGAAGGCCATGGAGGTCATGACGATGGGGCGAAAGCGCAGGCGCGCGGCTTCGATGGCCGCATCGCGCAGGGAGTAGCCCTGGGCCCACAGGTCCTTGGCAAACTCGACGATCAGGATCGCATTCTTGGCCCCCAGGCCAATGATGGTGATCAGCCCGACCTTGAAGTACACGTCGTTGGGCATACCCAGGCTGGTCACGGCCAGCACCGAGCCGAGGGCGCCCACCGGGACGATCAGCATCACCACAAAGGGGATGGCCCAGCTTTCATACAGCGCCACCAGCAGCAGGAACACCACCACAAAGGCCAGGGCAAACAGCTGCAAGGCCTGGCCGCTGGCGATCTTTTCCTGGTAGGACAAACCGGTCCATTCATAGCCGATGCCCGCCGGCAATTCCGACACCAGGCGTTCGATCTCGGCCATGGCTTGCCCGGTGCTGACGCCGGGTGGGGCATCGCCGGCAATACGGATCGACGGGTAGCCGTTATAGCGGGCAATCTGCACCGGGCCTTGTTCCCACTGGGTGCTGACAAAGGCACTCATGGGCACCAGGGCCCCGAGGTTATTGGGGATGAAGAGCTTGAGCACGCTGTCCGGCGTCATCCGGTCGCGCTGGTCGGCCTGTACCACCACCCGCTGCTGACGCCCGGCATTGGCAAAGTCATTGACCACCGCCGAACCGAACGCGGTGGACAGAGTGCTGTTGATCGCATCAAACCCCACCCCCAGGGCCTCGGCTTTTTCCCGGTCGATGGTCAGGCGCAATTGCGGGGCCTCGGCCAGGCCTTCCATCATGGCGTAGAGGATCTTCGGGTTGCCGTTGGCCTGGCCCAGCAACTGGTCCCGTGCCGCCAGCAAGGCTTCGCGGCCCAGGCCTGCACGGTCCTGCAGGCGCAGGGAGAAGCCCCCGGAGTTACCCATGCCGTCGATGGGCGGTGGGCTCACCGCCATGATTGCGCCGTCGCTGGGGTTGGCAAAGTGTTGATTGACCCCGGCGGTTTCGGCTTCGGCAGATTGGTCATCGCCGCGCAGTGACCAGTCCTTGAGGGTCGGAAAAGCCAGGCCGGCGTTTTCGCCCATCCCGGAGAAGCTGAAGCCCAGCACCAGGAAGGTGCTGGCGACCGCCTCGCGGGAGGCCAGGAACTGTTCCAGTTCCTGGCCGGTGGTCGAGGTCCGTTCCCGCGAGGCGCCGGGTGGCAGTTGCACGTCAACGATCATATAGCCCTGGTCTTCCACGGGCACGAAGGACTCCGGCAGGCGCAGGTAGGTAAAGCCCAGCAGGGCCACCAGCCCCAGGTACACCAGCATCACCCGCCCGGTGCGTTTGACCAGGTGATGATTGAGCGCGCTGTAGCGGTCGGTGAGGCGCCCGAACAGGCGGTTGAAGGCGCCAAAGAATCCGCGTTTCTCATGATGCCCCTCGGCCACGGGCTTGAGCAGGGTCGCGCACAGGGCCGGGGTGAAGGTCAGGGCGAGGAAGCCGGAGAACAGAATCGACACCGCCAGGGTCAGGGAAAACTGCTGGTAGATGACCCCCACCGAGCCAGCCATGAAGGCCAGGGGCAGGAACACCGCCGACAGCACCATGGTAATCCCGATGATCGCCCCCGACACCTGGCCCATGGCCTTGACCGTCGCGGCGGCTGGCGACAGACCCTCATCGGCCATGATCCGCTCGACGTTTTCCACCACCACAATGGCGTCGTCCACCAGGATGCCGATGGCCAGCACCATGCCGAACATGGTCATCATGTTCACCGAGAAGCCCAGCAGGTACATCACCATCAGCGTGCCCAGCAGGCACACCGGCACCACGATGCTGGGGATCAGGGTATAGCGCACGTTCTGCAGGAACAGGAACATCACCAGGAACACCAGGACCATGGCCTCGACCAGGGTATAGATCACTTTCTCAATGGCCACGTCGACAAACCGCGAGGTGTCATACGGCACCGAGAACTCGACGTTGGGCGCAAAATTGACCGACAACTCCTGCAGGCGCTCCTTGACCGCACTGGCGGTCTTCAGCGCGTTGGCCCCCGGCGACAATTGCACCGCTGCACCCACTGCCGGCTTGCCATTGAGGCGCGTGGCGAAGTTGTAGTCCTGGCTGCCGACCTCGATCCTCGCCACATCGGCCAGGGTCACCTTGGAACCATCCTGATTGGCGCGCAGCACAATGCGCCCAAATTCCTCGGGGTTGTCCAGGGTGCCCTTGACCGCCAGGGTCGCGGTCAATTCCTGGCCGACGGCGCCCGGCGAGCTGCCGAAGCTGCCTGCGGGCACCTGGACGTTCTGCGCGCTGATGGCCCGGCTCACATCGTCGATGGACAAGCCGTAGCCCACCAGGCTTTGCGGATCGAGCCAGATGCGCATGGCGGCTTCCGCGGCAAAGAATTGCAGCTTGCCCACGCCTTCGACCCGGCGGATTTCGTTGTTGATATTGCGCGCCGCGTAGTCGGCCAGCAGGGTCGTATCCTGATTGCCCGTGTCCTTCTTGTAGCTCAGGGCGTAGATCAGCAGAAAGCCCGCGCTGGTCTGCTCCACCTGGATCCCCTGGCTGAGCACCGCCTGGGGCATGCGCGCCTCGGCTTTTTTCAGGCGGTTCTGGACCTCGACCTGGGCCATGTCCGGTTGGGTGCCGGGCTTGAAGGTCACGACGATTTCCGCCATGCCGTTGGAGTTGCTGGTGGAGTCGAAGTAGAGCAGGCCCTTGGCGCCATTGAGTTCTTCCTCGATGACACTGGTCACCGAATCCACCAGCACCTTGGCCGACGCCCCGGGGTAGGTGGCGGTGACGGTGATTTGCGGCGGGGCGACACTCGGGTATTGGGCCACCGGCAGGGCCGGGATGATCAGCAGCCCGGCCATGGAGATAAATAACGCAATGACCCAGGCAAACTTGGGGCGCTTGATAAAAAACACAGACATGGTGAGACCTCGAACGCGGTGATGCCGGGCTTACTGGCGTGCTGCTTGTTGTTGGGCAGTGGGGGCCGCGGGGGCTTTAAGCACCACTTTGTCACCCGGGGCGAGGCCGGCTTGGCCGCCGATAATCACCCGGTCACCGGCCTCCAGGCCCTGGGTGATCTGCCAGCGTTGGCCCTGCATGGCGCCGGTTTGGACGGCGCGCGGGCTGACACGGTCGTCGGCATCCACCACCAGTACCTGGGCCTGGCCGTCGCTGCCGCGCTGCACGGCGCGCTGAGGCACGAGCAAGGCTTGCTGGTCGGTGCCCTGGGGCACGTTCACGCGCACATACATGCCCGGCAACAACACCCCTTCAGGGTTGCTGAAGCGCCCGCGCAACGATACCTGGCCGGTGCCACGGTCTACTGCAATATCAGAGAACAACAGCGTGCCCTGGCTGTGGTAGTCGGTGCCTTCGACCTGCAACGACAGCTGCGACGGGTCGCCCGCCGACAAGCTGCCGTGCTTGAGGGCCTGGCGCAGTTTCAGCGCCTGGGCCACCGGTTGGGTGAAGTCGGCGTAGATCGGGTCCAGTTGCTGGATGCTAGCCATCAATGTCGCTTCGCCTTGGCCGACCAGGGCGCCCTCGGTCACCAGGGCGCGGCCGATACGCCCGGAGATCGGCGCGCGCACGGTGGCGTAGCCCAGGCTCAAGCCGGCGGTTTCCAGGTCGGCCCGTGCCGATTGCTGGGCGGCCTGGCTGCTTTTCAGGGCGGCGCGGGCGGTGTCGAGGTCCTGGCGACTGATGGCTTCGACGTCGGCCAGTTGTTCATAGCGCTTGACCTTGGCTTGGTTCTCGAACAACTGCGCCTCGATCCGTGCCAGCTCGCCCTGGGCCCGCGACGCAGCGGCCTTGAGGGGCGCGGGGTCGATCTGGAACAGCAGGTCGCCGGCCTTGATCTCGGCGCCTTCCTCGAAGTGGCGCCGCAACACGATCCCGGCCACCCGGGCCCGCACCTGCGCCACCCGGACCGGCTCGATACGCCCGGGCAGTTCCGTGGACAGGGAGAAGGCCTCGGGGGCGACAGTCACGGTCTCCACTTCCCGGGGCGGCGGGGCCGTTTCGGGCTGGTCGGGGGCGCCACAGCCGGCGAGGCCGACAAGGGCCACTGCGGCAAAGCTGAAAATACGCAGGTCGCGCAAAGCGTTCATGTGTCACCTGGAGGCTAGGTCTGGAAAGGTGCGCATGATATATAGCTGACCCTATTGAGACAATAATGTCTCAAAAGATTCTTTTGTGTTTAAAAATGTCATTTTCCTTGAGGTCGGGGGGATTTTCGGCACAATGCCTTCCACTTCACGCCCAACCAATGAGCCAGTTGCCATGTCTTCGCCCGCTCCCAACGAAAAACTTCTCAAGGCCCTGGCCGTTGCCATCGTTGACCATCCCCGGGCCACGCTCCAGGAACTGGCGCGCGCGGCCGGCATCAGCAAGGCCACGCTGCACCGCTTCTGCGGCACGCGGGAAAACCTGATCGAGATGCTGTTGGCGTACTCGCGCGAGGTCATGCAGCAGGTGGTCGACGACTCGGACCTTGTGTGCGCAGCACCGGCCGAGGCCCTGCGGGACTTGATCGACAAGCACCTGGCGCACCGTGAGTGGGTGTTGTTCATGGTGTTCCAGTACCGGCCGGACACCTTGAACAACCATGGTTGGCAAGCGTACCTCAGCGTTTTGGACCGCTTCTTCCTGCAAGGGCAGCAGGCTGGGGTGTTTCGCATCGATATCGCGGCGGCGGTGATGACCGAGCTGTTTACATCGCTACTGTGTGGCCTGGTCGAGGCGGAGCGCCTGGGCCGCGCCGCGCCGGCGGGAACGGCCTGGGTGATGGAGCAGATGTTCCTGCATGGGGTAACGGCCGCGCAGCCGCACTCAGCGTTGTCGCAGGGTCTGCGAGGGTAGTTCGCCAAACAGGGCCTTGTACTGGCTGGCAAAGTGGCTCAGGTGGTAAAAGCCCCATTGGGCCGCCGCATCGCCAATGCTCACCTCGGCTGGCGAGGACATGGCCAGGCGCCGCCGTACCGCATTCAGGCGCACGCTGCGCAGGTAATCCACCGGGTTGGTGTCGGCGATGGTCTGGAAGCTGTACTGCAGCGCGCGTCGGCTGACGTGCAGGCGCTGGCACAGATCAAGAATGGTGATGGGCTCGTCATGGCTGGCGAGGGCGATCTGCTGGCTCATTTTCACCAGCGTCTGACGTGCCGGCACACTGGGGCGCCGGCGTTTTCCAGCGCTCTCCACGCTCCCCAGCAGGTCCAGGAAACCACCGAGCAGGCTGTGTTCCATCAGTTTGGCCGTGGCCTCATTGAAGCGTTGCGGCGTGCAATCCAGTGCCTGGCCCAGTTGCTGCCGGATGCGCTGGTGCAGTTCGCTGGTGCGCTGCCAGGGCGACTGCAGCGACGGTGCCGTGGTCAGTTGCCGGTAGCTGCGTGGGCTCAGGTTTAGCGCGGCCAGCCTCAGGACTTTGTCGCGGGCAAAGGTCGCGGCAAAGATCTGGGTGTTTTCCGGGGCGTGGAACATGAATTCTTCATGGGTGTTCAGGATGGCCAGGCAGTTCTGCGTGCCCTGGCTGTTGGTGCACAGCGGAATCGAAAAGCACATGCGCTCGGCGGGCGACTGGCCGTATTGCACGATGCGCCGGTTCAACTGCTCGTGGAATATCTGGAAGGGCCCGCTGCACAGCTGCCGCAAACGGCTGGCAAACCGGCCGGGGGACAGCTGGTCGTAGGTCTGGTCCCAGTCGTGTACCGAGCGCGCGTGCTGGCTGGCGTCGGTAAAGCTAAGGCTTTCGATCTGCGTCATGGTCATCACCGGTGTGCGGGTAGCCGCCGGTGGTTGAACATCCCCTGCGGCGGTTTGCGCCTCAATACATCACGGTTGCCCTGGGGCATGCAACCCATTGGGCAGCCTTGTGGCAAGTGTGCCGAATTTGGTTAACGGCCCGACCGCGTTGCTCCCTACAGTCCAGACGGGTCCGAAACCTCTCGGTCCGCCTCTTCGGAAGGGAGTGCAATCATGTACACGCATTATCAGAACGCCGAAAAAAAATTCTGGCACCCAATGCGAGCGGCCGCAGCCGCTGCGGGCGAACAGACCCTGATCATCGCCAGGGGCAATGGCAACTACGTCACCGATATCCATGGCTGGCGCATGCTCGACGGCATCGCCGGGTTGTGGAACGTCAACGTCGGCCATAACCGCGAAAGCGTCAAGCAGGCGATCCATCGCCAGATGGACGAGCTGGCGTACTACCAGACCTTCGACGGCATTGCCCATCCCCGGGTGTATGACCTGGCGGAGCGCTTGACCGGGATGTTTGCCCAGGAAGATATGCAACGGGTGTTGTTTTCCAGCGGTGGCTCCGATGCCATCGAAACCGCCCTGAAAATGAGCCGCCAGTATTGGATTGCCGCCGGGGAGCCCGAGCGCACCCGGTTCCTGTCCTTGCGCAATGGCTACCACGGCGTGCACATGGGCGGCACCTCGGTCGGCGGGATCAGTGCCTATCACTTCAACCATGGGCCACTGCTTGAAGGCTGCACGCTGCTCGACAGCCCCTGGTCTTATCGCAACCCCTGGGACTGCAGCGATCCCCAGGCCCTGACCGCCCACTGCATTCGCCAATTGGAGGAGCAGATCCGCGCGCTGGGGCCGCAGACCATTGCGGCGTTCATCGCCGAGCCGGTGCAGGGCGCGGGCGGGGTGATTGTGCCGCCTGCGGGCTACTGGCCGCAGCTGCGCGCGGTGTGTGATCGCTACGGTATTTTGCTGATTGCCGATGAAGTGGTCACCGGTTTCGGGCGCAGCGGTTCGATGCTCGGTTCGCGGGGCTGGGGCGTGGCGCCGGACATTCTGTGCCTGGCCAAGGGCATCTCCGCCGGCTACATCCCGTTGGGCGCCACGGTATTCAATGGGCGCATTGCCCGGGCTATCGAAACCGCCGACAACTTCGGCCAGGTGATCATGCACGGCTACACCTACAGCGGCCATCCCACGGCCTGCGCGGCGTCCCTGGCGGTGCTGGATATCGTCGAGCAGGAAGACCTGCCAGGCAACGCGGCGAAGGTCGGCGCCTATCTGCTGGAGCGGCTCAAACCATTGAGTGAACGCTTTGACGTGGTGGGCGAGGTGCGCGGCAAAGGCCTGATGCTTGCCCTGGACCTGGTGAGCGACAAGCGTCTGCGCACCCCCATCGACCCGGCCCTGGGCTACGCCTCGCGCCTGGCCGAGCGTGTGCGCCTGGAAGGGGTGCTGGTGCGCCCGGTGGGGACCAAGATCATCCTCTCGCCGCCCCTGACCCTGACGCTGGAAGAAGCCGACCTGATCTGCCATGCCCTGGAAGTCGGCCTGGCCCATACCTGATCCCCCCATGAGCGGCGCCCATCGGGCGCCGCACTGATGATTGCCTTGAGGAACCCTGTTTATGAGCGACATTGCCTTGCTACCCGCCGTTACCGAATTCCTTGCCCGCGCACCGGCCAACTTTATTGATGGCGCCTACCGGCCTAGCACGTCTACCCAGCAGATCGCCATCCATAACCCGGCCAACGGCCAGGTGATCAGCCACATCGTCGATGCCAGCGACGAGGATATCGAGGATGCCGTCGCCAGTGCGCGCAAGGCCTTCAAAGGCGCTTGGGCAGACACCTCGCCCTATGCCCGTGGCGTGATCCTCAACACCTTTGCCGACCTGCTGGAAACCCATGCCGAGGAATTGGCGCAACTGGAGACCCTGTGTTCGGGCAAGTCGATCAACCTGTCACGCGGCCTGGAAATGGCCCAGAGCGTGGTGTTCCTGCGCTACTTCGCCGGCTGGGCGAGCAAGATCAACGGCCAGACCATGAGCCCTTCGATTCCGTCCATGGGCGGCGAGCAGTACATGGCCTACACCTTGCGCGAGCCGGTGGGGGTGGTTGCCGGGATTGTGCCGTGGAACTTCTCGGTGATGATCGGCATCTGGAAGATCGCTTCGGCGCTGGTCACCGGCTGCACCATCGTGGTCAAGCCCAGCGAATACACGCCGTTGACCCTGTTGCGGGTAGCCGAGCTGGCGTTTGAAGCCGGTGTGCCGGCGGGCGCCTTTAACGTGGTCAATGGCACCGGGCAGGTGGGGCAGCAATTGATTGCCCATGCCCAGGTCAGCAAAGTTGCGTTCACCGGCTCGGTGCCGACCGGGATTGCCGTGGGTAAGGCGGCGATGGCCGCTGACCTCACGCGGGCGACCCTGGAGCTGGGTGGCAAGAACCCGGCGGCGCTGTTGGCCGATGTCGAGATGGATCAGGCCGTGGCCGGCATGGTGCAGATGGCTTATGTGCACCAGGGCCAGGTGTGCGCCTCGCCGGAACGCCTCTATGTGCATCGTTCGCGGATCAGTGAGTTCCTGGAAAAACTCGGGCAGGCCCTGGGCGCCCTGAAGGTTGGCTCGCCCCTCGATGAGAGCACCCAGTTTGGCCCGCTGGCCAACCAGGCGCACCTGGAGAAGATTCTCGACTTCTTCGCCCGGGCCAACCAGAACAACACCGTAATCTGCGGGGCCAAGGCCATTGACCGGCCGGGCTACTTTGTCGAGCCGACGCTGATCCTGGCCAATGGCCCGGATGATCCGTTGCTGCAAGAAGAAGCCTTTGGCCCGGTGCTCTGTGTATTGCCCTACGACACGGAGGAGGAACTGGTGACCCTGATGAACGACTCGCCCTACGGCCTGACGGCCAGCCTGTGGACCAACAACCTGTCCAAGGCGCTGCGCCTGATCCCACAGATAGAGGCCGGCACGGTATGGGTCAATATGCACACCTTTCTTGACCCGGCGCTGCCATTCGGCGGGGTCAAAGCCTCGGGCATGGGCCGCGAGTTTGGCGATGCGTTTATCGAGGCCTATACCGAGCTCAAGTCGGTGATGATCCGTTATTGATCCACAGGGGGTCAGTCTTCGGGCAGGTTGTCGAACAGGGTTTCGAGCAAGCTGTTGAGCTTGTTGAGCTGCGCGTCCGTCAGGCCCTTGAAGCTGTTCTTGAAGATATCCGCCGTGATCTTGTGGCTCTGCGCGATGGTTTCGTACCCGACCTCTGTCAGCGAGACCTGGGTGACGCGCCCATCGTTGGAGCAGACATTGGTCTGCACCAGGCCGTCGGCTTTCATGCGGTAGACGATCTTGGTGATCGTCGGCAGCTTGGCAATGGCGTGGGTGGAGATTTCCGAGATGCTCGACGCGCCGTTGTCCTTGAGGATCAAGAGGATGCGCCAGCGGGGGATGTCCATGTCGATTTTTTTCAGGGCCTTTTCCATCGCCATGGAATAGCGCCCGTTGACCCGGGCGAGCCAGTAGAAGGGAAACTCTTCTTTCTTGAACTCCTGGCTGGCAGGGTTATGACGATTCACACGTTTTTTCGCGGTGGTCATGCTCAGGCTTCGAGTAGTGGGCAACGGTCAATTGTTGCATATTCGCGAGATTGACGTCGCCCACAGTGGGGTTGCATGGGGTTATCAGGTCGCAAGCATTTCCTGATGCTTGCTGCTCAGCCCCAGGTACGCCTCGATCACCCGTGGGTCGTCGGCCAGTTGCCGGGCGGGGCCGTGCATGGCGATCTGGCCGGTTTCCAGGACATAGGCGTAGTCGGCGACCCGCAGCGCGGCCCGGGCATTCTGTTCCACCAGCAGGATCGACACCCCTTGCTCGCGCAGGCTGCTGATGATGCGGAAGATCTCGCGGGTCACCAGGGGCGCCAGGCCCAGGCTGGGCTCATCGAGCATCAGCAGGCGTGGCTTGGCCATCAGCGCCCGGCCCACCGCAAGCATCTGCCGCTCGCCACCGGACAAGGTGGCGGCCAACTGTTCGCGCCGTTCCCACAGGCGCGGGAACAGGTCGTACACCTGCTTGAAGGTCTGGCCGTGGTCGCGCTCGCCCCGGCGGTGGCGCTGGAAGGCGCCCAGCAGCAGGTTGTCCGCCACGCTCATCGAAGTGAAGAGTTCGCGCTTTTCCGGCACCAGGCCCAGGCCGCGGCCGACCATCACTTCCACCTCGGGCACGGTTTCCAGGGTGCCGTCGAAGTTGACCTGGCCCCGGGAGCCCAGCACGCCCATGATCGCCGACAGCAGGGTGGTCTTGCCCGCGCCATTGGGGCCGATCACCGTCACAATCTGCCCTTCGCCGACGCGCAGGCTGGCGTTGCTCAAGGCTTGCACCTTGCCATAGGCCACGCTCAGGTTATCGATCTGCAACAGGGTGGTGCCGACGTTGCAGGGTTCCATTGGCATATTCATGCGTCTGCGCCTCCCAAATAGGCTTCAAGCACGGCGGGGTTGTTTTGCACTTCTTCAGGCAGGCCCTGGGCGATGGGCTGGCCGAACTCCATGACCACCACGCGATCCACCAGGCCCATAACGAAGTCCATGTCGTGCTCCACCAGCAGGATCGCCATGCCTTCGGCGCGCAGGCGCCTGAGCAGGGCGGCCAGGGCTTGTTTCTCCTGGAGGCGCAGGCCTGCGGCGGGTTCGTCCAGCAGCAACAGGCACGGGTCGGCGCACAGGGCGCGGGCGATTTCCAGGATGCGTTGCTGGCCCAGTGCCAGGCTCGCGGCGTCCTCCTGTAAATAGTCACCCAGGCCGACCCGTTGCAGTTGATAGCGCGCCTCGGCCAGCAGTTGCTGTTCCTCGGCTCGGTCCAGGTTCAGGCTGGCGGCGATCACGCCCTTGTGCCCGCGCAAGTGGGCGCCGAGGGCGGCGTTTTCCAGCACGCTCATCCCGGGCAGCAGCTTGACGTGCTGAAAGGTGCGGCTCATGCCCAAGTGGGCGACATGCCGCGAGGTTTTGCCCGTGATCGGCTGGCCCTTGAAATGAATGGCGCCCGAGGTGGGCGTATCGACCCCGGACAACAGGTTGAACAGGGTGCTTTTGCCGGCGCCGTTAGGGCCGATCAGGGCGAGGATCTCCCCGGCGTCGATATGCAGGTTCATCTGGTTGTTGGCCACCAGCCCGCCGTAGCGCTTGGTCACCTGGTTGGCTTGCAGGATGCGCGTCCCTTGTTCGGCGGCGTCACGCCGGGGCAGGGCCTGTGCCAGGGGCAACGGCGCGCTGCGGGTGCGGACCTTGAACCCTTTGCCCAGCCACGACGTCAGGCCGCCCGGCGCGCAGTGCATCAGCAGCACGATGAGGATGCCGAAGACGATGGTTTCGTAGTTGCCAGCGTCGCCCAGCAGGTGCGGCAGCCAGTCTTGCAGCCACTCCTTGAGCACGGTGAGGATGCCGGCGCCCAGCAGTGCGCCCCAGATACTCGCCACACCACCGATCAACGCCATGAACAGGTAGTCGATGCCCATGCCCAGGCCGAACGGGGTCGGGTTGACGAAGCGCTGGGTGTGGGCGTACAGCCAGCCGGACACGGCGGCAAACAGTGCGGCGATAACAAAGATCACCATCTTCGAGCGGAAGGTATTGACCCCCATGGACTCGGCCATCAACTGGCCGCCCTTGAGCGCGCGGATCGCCCGGCCTTCGCGGGAGTCGAGGAGGTTATGGGTGACCAGCATCGCCGCGCCCAGCACCAGCCAGATCAGGTAGAACATGTCTTCACCCTGGTCCAGGGCGATCCCGCCGAGGGTAATGGCTGGCAGGCCGCCGACGCCGGTATGGCCACCCAGGGGTTCCAGGGTGCCGAACAGGTAGTAGAGCGAAAGCCCCCAGGCGATGGTGCCCAGCGGCAGATAGTGCCCGGACAGGCGCAGGGTCAAGGCACCCAGCATCAGTGCCACGGTCACCGTCAGCGCCACACCCACCAGCAAGGTCAGCCATGGCGAGGCACTCGCCCAGTGCAGCCAGGCCGGCAGTTGTTCGGCGGTGGTCAGCCAGGCCGTGGTGTAGGCGCCAAGGCCGACAAACGCGGCCTGGCCAAAGCTGGTCATGCCGCCGACGCCGGTCAGCAGCACCAGGCCAAGCACCACCAGGGCATACAGGCCGATGTAGTTGAGCAGGGTCACGTAGTAGGGGGCGAGCACCAGCGGTGCCAGGCCCAGCAGGGCGATCAGTGCGAGGATCAGGTAGCGGGGTTTCATTCGTGTTCCTCCACATGACGGCTGGTGAGGGAGCGCCACAGCAGGAACGGAATGATCAGGGTAAAGACGATCACCTCCTTGTAGGCGCTGGCCCAGAACATCGAGAAGGCTTCGATCAGGCCCACCGCGAGAGCGCCGAGGGCGGCCACCGGGTAGCTGACCAGCCCGCCCATGATGGCGCCGACAAAGCCCTTGAGGCTGATGATGAAACCGGAGTCGAAGTACAGGGTGGTGATGGGCGCGATCAGGATCCCGGACAGGGTGCCGATCAGGGCCGCGAGAACGAAGGTGCTCTTGCCGGCCATCTCCGGGGAAATCCCCATCAGGCGTGCGCCCATGCGGTTCACCGCCGTCGCACGCAGGGCCTTGCCGTACAGGGTGCGCTCAAAGAACACAAACAGGCCGATGATCAGGCCCAGGGACGCGGCGATGATCCACAGCGTCTGGCTGTTGAGCGCCACCGGGCCCAGTTCCAGGCCTTGTTCGGAGAAAGGCCGGGTGCGCGCGCCTTCCGGGCCGAACAACAACAGGCCCATGCCCACCAGGCTCACATGCACCGCAATCGAGACGATCAGCAGCACCAGGGAGCTGGCCGAGGCGATGGGTTGGAAGGCCAGCCGATAGATCAGCGGCCCCAGGGGCACCACCAGCGCCAGGGTCAACAGGGCCTGCAGCGCCATGGGCAGTTGCGCCAGTGGCAGGGTGTTGACCAGGCCCACCATGGCCATGGCGTAGGCGATCTTCACCAGGCTCTTGCGCGGTAGGCGCCAGGCGTGGGGGCGGCGCAGCGAGGCGAGCAGGTCGAGGGCGCCATCGAGCAGGGTCAGGGCCAGCAGCAGCCAGACCAGTGCGGTCGGGTGGCCGGCCTGCAGGCTGGCCATGGTCAGGGCGCCATAGGTGACGAACTCACCCTGGGGGATCAACAGGATCCGGGTCACGGTAAACACCAGGAGAATCGACAAGGCCAACAACGCATAAATGGCGCCATTGGTGATGCCGTCCTGGCCAAGCAGCAAGGCTATCTGGGCATTCATAGGGCAACTCTTTGCACGGGGTCATCAGGCTTGCGCCGCCCGTCGGACACGGCTGGCCGAGCGGGCAGGGGCGCGCGGTCTCAGTCTTTGAGCAGGGTCCAGGTGCCATTTTTCACCTGGATCAGCTCCCGGCCGCGTTCATCGAACCCGCTGTGGTCAGCCGGAGTCATGCTGTAGACACCTTGGGTGCCGGCCAGCTCGTGGGTGCTTTCCAGGGCGTCACGCAGTGCCCGGCGAAACTCCACGGTGCCCGGCGCGGCTTTGGCGGCGGCCAGGGGGATGGCGGCTTGCAGCAGCAGGCCGGCATCGAAGGTGTTGGCGCCGAAGGTGGCGGGCTTGCTGCCATAGAGCTTCTGATAGGCGGCGGTGTAGTCGGCGGCGATTTTCTTCGAGGGGTTGCTGTCGGGCATCTCATCGAGGACCAGCATCAGGCTGGCGGCAAGGATCGTCCCTTCGACCTTCTTGCCACCGAGCTTGAGGAAGTCCGGTAGCGCCGCCCCATGGGTCTGGTAGACCTGGCCACGGTAGCCCTGGTCGAACAGCGTGGCCTGGGGCATCACCGCCGGGCTGCCGGGGGCCGCCACCAGCACCGCGTCGGGGCGGGCGGCGAGCACTTTGAGGCTTTGCCCGGTGATGGAGGTGTCCTGGCGCTGGAAACGTTCGTTGGCGACGATCCTGATCCCATGCTCGCTCGCCAGGGCTGTGGCCACCTTGGCCCAGTTCTCGCCATACGGATCGGCGGTGCCGATCAGGCCCAGGGTTTTCACCTGGTGTTTGGCCATGTGCTCGAACAACGCCTTGGCGATCAACTCGTCATTTTGCGTGGTCTTGAACACCCATTTTTTCTCGGACGTCATCGGCAGGATCACCGCCGCGGTGCCCACGGGCGACAACAGCGGCACCTGGGCCTCGGCGACAAACGAGATCACCCCGATGGCGTTGGGCGAGCCGCTTGGGCCGATGATCGCATCCACGTTGTCTTCGCTGATCAGCTTCTTCAACGCCTTGACCGTGGCCGTCGGGTCGCTGCCGTCGTCCAGCGCGATGTAGCGGATGGCCTGGTCGCCGACCTGGGTCGGCAGCAGCGCCACGGTGTTTTTCTGCGGCACGCCGATCATGGCCAAAGGGCCTGCGGCCGAGGTGATCACACCGACCGTGACTTGCGCCTGGGCCAGGGATACGCAGGCCGCACTCAGTAGCAAGGTGGACACAGCTTTTTTCAAGAGCATGGAGTTCTCCGAAGCATTGCAAGGCTAAGCAAGCGCCCGTCCCTCGGCCCGTCGCCGCTTGAACAGCGGTCGCGGTGCGCGATGGAGGCGAACCCTTGGCGGTTGCCGCAACGGCGTGAGCCGCTGTTGATGGGCGAGTAGGGCGATAGCAGGTTGCATGCCAGAAAAATCTGCGGTGGTTGTGTGAAGCGGGATTTATCCCGGGCAGCGGCCGGTGTGTTTGCCCCTTGAAGGCGAGGCAAGCGAGCGTTATGCGAGGGCGCTAGCTCGCGGTTTTATCGCTATTTTCGGTGGGTTTTTTTATTAAAAAATACGCAATAAATTAGCTATTTTTGATGGTTTTTTTTCACGATAAAACAATCGGTAACTTTTCGTTTCTACGTATTTTTTGAGATATTTTGCGCTCCAGGTAAACAGAAGGATCGTGTGAGGGGTGGTTTGTTTTTTTATTTATCTATATGAAATATAAGGATTTATTATTTATTTCATGTTGAATTGAACCATTTTCAGAGTGTTACCGAAATGCACGGCTCCGGTGCGTTCGCTGAAAAATGTGCACCGAAAATACCCATAATTTTAAATAGACAAATCAATTGACATTTCACGTAAATATTATGATTTTAGATTTAAGCGCTGGGCAGGGTTTTACCTGCCCAGTCCACTGACAGGCGTCGCAACATTGAGCGGGAGGTGACATGACCATCGTCGTCGAGCATTTGGCTTTGGGAGGTAATGGTCTGTCGGTGATGGTCAAGGACACGATCGACATCGCAGGTTATGCAACCCGTGCCGGCAGCCGAGCCCTGGAGCGCGCAGCGGCGGCATCGGAGCATGCCGAGGTGGTCAAGGCCCTGCTCAAGGGCAATTGCCAGATCCTGGGCAAGACCAGTCTGCATGAGCTGGCCTTTGGCACCACCGGGATCAATCACTGGAGCGGCACCGCCGACAACCCGCTGTACCCCGGCTACATCCCTGGCGGTTCCTCCAGCGGCTCGGCGGCGGCGGTCGCGGCGGGGCTGGTGGACTTCGCCCTGGGGACCGATACCGGTGGCTCGGTGCGGGTGCCGGCCGCCTGTTGCGGGGTGTTTGGCCTCAAGCCGAGCTTTGGCCGGATCAGCCGTGCGGGGGTGATGCCCAGGGTTTCCAGCCTCGATTGCGTTGGCCCGTTTGCCGCCAGCATGGCGCTGTTGATTGCGGCGATGCAGGTCATCGACCCGGGGTTTATGGCCCAGTCCTGCCCGGCCGATCTCAGTATTGGCGTGGTGCCGGTCACGGCGCACCCGCAGATTTTGCACGCGGTTGACGACGCCTTGGCCCGCAGCGGTTTTGCCCTGCACCCCACGCCGCTGCCCGGCATGCAGGCGGCCTACGACGCCGGCCTGGCGGTAATCAACCGTGAGACCTGGAACGCCTGCGGCCACCTGCTGCCCGGCGGCCTGCTGGGCGCGGATATCGCCGCACGCTTGCAAGCTGCGGGCTTGACCGGTGACGACGAACTGCAGCAGGCCGAACAGGTGCGCGAGGCCTTCACCCGCGAGGTAGACGCGGCCCTGGCGCAACACCCGATCCTGGCCTTGCCGACGATGCCCGATTACCCCCTGGCAGTGGCGCAGGCTGCGGACACCCGCGCCGCCATCGGCATGACCCGCCTGGTGCGCCCCTTCAACCTCTCCGGCCACCCGGCCCTGAGCCTGCCGCTGCAAGGGCCGAGTGGCCTGCCGGTAGGCCTGCAACTGATCGCCGGCAAAGGCCAGGACGCCTTGTTGTGCGCCGTGGCCCTGATGATTTCGCAACGCCTAGAACAACAATCAGCCTGATTATTTTTGGAGGTATTCCATGACTGCACTCCGTGCACAAAGCCCGAGGTCCGACCTGTCGATTATCGACGGTGAAGACTTCCAGCAACTGCTGGACGACATCCGTCGGCGCGCGCGCAGCGGTGAGTTCGACCAGCAAAAACACATCAGCCCCGACATCATCCAGCGCTTTCGCGAGCTGGGGGTGTACCGCGCCCTGGTGCCCAAGCGGTTCGGCGGTGACGAGTGTTCGCCGGGGCAGTTCTGCCAGATGGTCGAAGACATTGCCCACGCCGACGGCTCCGCCGGTTGGGTGGCGAGTTTTGGCATGAGCCTGGTGTACCTCTCGGCGTTGCCCCTGGCGAGTATCGAGCAGGTCTACGCCAACGGCCCGGACGTGGTGTTCGCCGGGGGTATCTTCCCGCCGCAACCGGCCGCGTTTGTCGACGGCGGCCTTGAGGTCAACGGGCGCTGGAGGTTCTCCAGCGGCTGCATGGGCGCCTCGTTGATCGGTGTCGGTATCGCCCCGAAAAACGGCGACATGCTCGGCCTGCCACGCATGGCCGTGATGCCCCGGGACAAGGTGCGCATCGAGCAGACCTGGGACGTGACCGGCTTGATCGGCACCGGCAGCCACGACCTGGTGGTCGAGGGCGTGGTGGTGCCCGAGGAGTGGACTTTTGTGCGTGGCGGGCCGTCGAGCCTGAGCGAACCGCTGTTTCGCTACCCGTCGCTGTCGTTCGCCACCCAGGTGTTGTCGGTGGTCGGGTTGGGCGTGGCGCGGGCTGCGCTGGATGAACTCAGTGGCATGGCCAACGGGCGCATTTCGGTGACCGGCGCGCCGTCCTTGTCCGACCGGCCCCTGGCCCAGGTGGAAGTGGCCAAGGCCGAGGCGGCCTTGCTCTCGGCCCGGGCCTGGTTCTACCAGGCCATCGACGACGCCTGGAGCAGCATCCTCGCCGGCGACCCGGTGTCGGTGGCGCAAACCAACCTGCTGCGCCTGTCGTCGACCCATGCCACCCGCGTGGCCGCCGATGTTGCGCGCACCGCGCAGATGCTCTCGGGGATGAGCGGGGTGTACCGCAGCAGCCCGCTGTCGCGCTTCGTCAACGATGCCCAGGTCATCACCCAGCACGCCTTTATGGGCGACATGACTTACCAAAGCGCCGGGGCGATTTTCTTCGGCAACAAGCCGTTGCCCGGCTATCTGTGACGTTCGATTTTCAAGAAAAAAGGTGACTGCAATGAGCGATACCAAAGCCTTGCGCGTGCTGTTTTGCATGGGCATCAACCAGAACTTCTTCGACGCCCCACGGGACGAGCAATTGCAGGTGTGGGCTGCATTCAGCCAGATGTGGAATGGCATCCATGACCTGCCGGGCGTCACGGTGTTCGGCAACATGGACGATGACCAGAGCATGGTCGGCCCGTCCACCGGCTACCCCTGGACCACCTACCTGCTGGCGGACGTGCCGGACATTGCCAGCGTGCATGCGGCCTGCAACCTGTTTCGCAGCACCCCGGTGGGTGACGGCACCTACAAGCTGTGGAAGTACTGCAAGGTCGAGGCCCGCACCGGCCGCGAACTGATTATCCAGCGCTGAGGCCCGGCCATGAACGAACAGCTCCAAGCCCTGGCGCAACGCCTAGAAACCCTGGAAAGCGCCAACGCCGTACGGGCCTGTATGAACCGCTACATGCAGCTGTGCGACGACCTGGGCGCCCACTCGCCGCTGGATGAACTGGCCGACCTGTTCACCCCCAAGGCGATCTGGGAAGGCAAGGGCAGCAGGTACCAGGAAGCCTTTGGCGGCTACCACGGGCGTGCCGCCATTCGCGGGATGTTTGCCACCTACATGGTCGAGCCCGCGCACTTTGCCCTCAACGTGCACTTCCTGACCAGCGAACAGATCGAGGTCCGGGGTTTGCGGGCCAGCGGTGCCTGGGTGATGTTGCAGACCTCGACCTTTGCCAGTGGTGCGTCCCATCTGAACAGTGCGCGCCTGAGCGTGACCTTCGAGTGTGAAGACGGCCACTGGCGCATCGCCCATTTCCAGACCGAGAACCTGTTCAGCCGCCCTGTGAGCCTGTGGAACCACAGCGCCCGGTTGCCGGTGCCCCATAAGCCGGGTGAGTGAAACCCGCATTCAAGTGAGTCGGCCCGGCGGGTCGACGAGGAGACATCGTGAATAACCTGATTCAAGCCGTAAACCTTGACAGTTGCCCGTCCGAACGCGTCCTGTCGGACCGTGTGCACACCTCGCTGTACACCGACGCCCAAGTCTTCGACCAGGAGCTGGAGAAGATTTTCTACAAGACCTGGATCTGGGTCGGCCACGTCAGCGAAATTCCCGACGCCGGCAGCTACAAGACCACCTACGTCGGCAAGCAGCCGGTGATTGTGGTACGTGACCGCAAGCAGGCGATCCATGTACTGCTCAACCGCTGCCGCCACCGCGCCGCCACGGTGTGCGAGCACAAGAAGGGCAAGACCAACAGCTTCGTCTGCCCCTACCACGGCTGGAGCTACGCCCTCGACGGTTCGCTGCGCGGCGTGCCGCACCCGGAGAGCTACGCCGACAGGCTGGACAAGGGCGAGCACCCCCTGGTGAGCCTGCGGGTCGAGCAATATGCTGGGATGATTTTCGCCACCTTCAACGATGCCATCGAGCCGCTGGAGGACTTCCTCGGCGCGGCCAGGAAATGGATGGACCTGTTTATGAAACAGGGCGGTGGCTACCCGATCAAGGTTGCTGGCGAACACCGCTTCCGCTTCCCCGGCAACTGGAAAATCCAGCTGGAAAACACCACCGACGCCTACCACTTCCCGCTGGTGCACAAGTCGTTCCTGTCGTCGGTGGATAAGCAGACCGAAGAGATGCTCAATTTCGTCGGCGGCAGCGGCTACGTCGAAGACCTGGGCAACGGCCATAGCGTGATGGTGATGATCCCGGACCTGATCGACCTGGAAGCCAACCTTGAGTTGCCGATCCCGGCGCGGTTTGAGGAACTGGCCGGGCAACTGCGCGAAGAAGGGCATGACGAGCAGGCGGTGCGCCGCATCGTCCGTGCCGTGGGCGGTTCGGGGTTCAACCTCAATCTGTTCCCCAATATTGCGTGCTCGATGGCGTTCTTCCGGGTGTTGCAACCGATTGCCGTGGACGAGACCGAGATCCACCACGCGGTGATTACCATGGACGGCGGCCCGGCGGTGGCCAACCGTTACCGTTTGCGCCTGCATGAGCACTTCCAGGGCCCGATGGGGTTTGGCACGCCCGACGATTCCGAGGCGTGGGAGCGGGTGCAGAAGGGCGCCAGCGCGGGCACCGACCTGTGGGTCATGCTCAATCGCGGCCTGGCCGGCGAGCAGGCCAGCGCCGATGGCCTGGTCAGTGATGTCAGCGCCGAAACCGGCATGCGCGCCGGCTATCAGCAGTGGAAAAAAATGATGTCGGCCCAGGAGACCCAGTGATGATCAACCTACAGCTGCTCAACCAGGCCAGTGCCTTTATCTGGCAAGAAGCGGACATGCTCGATCACGGTGAGTTCCAGGCATGGCTGGCGCTGTGGACCGAGGATGCCACCTATATCATCCCCATCGACCCCCTGGAAACCGACTTTGAAAACACCCTCAACTATGCCTATGACGACCATCACATGCGCCAGTTGCGGGTCACGCGCCTGACCAGTGGCGAGTCGATTTCCACCACGCCACGGGCGCGTACCGTGCGCACGCTGTCGCGCTTTCGCCTGCTGGCCGATGACGGCGCCACCGTCACTGTGCGCTGTGCGCAGAACCTGCGTGAATGCCGCAAGGATGTGCTCAAGCACTACACCGCCGATATCACGTTCGAGCTGCTGCGGGACGGCGACAGTTTCAAGATCCAGCGCAAGCTGATCCACCTGATCAACTCCACCGACACCCTCGCCGGTATCGGTTACATCCTGTGAGGGCGCCGGCATGACACAGATAGCCTTAGTGACCGGCGCCGCCCAGGGCCTGGGGTATGCCATCGCCGCCCAGTTGTACGCGGCGGGGTACGCGGTGGTGCTCAGCGACCTGTCCCAGGTGGCGGCAAATACCGCTGCCCGGCGCCTGGACCCGAGCGGCGAGCGTGTGCTGGCGCTGCGTCTGGACGTGGGCTGCAAGGCCGACTTCGAGCAGGCGCTGGCGGCGACTGTCCAGCGTTTCGGCGCCCTCCATGTGTTGGTCAACAATGCGGCCATGACCCTGGCCACGCCGTTGATGCAGATCAGCCCCGAGGAGTTCGAGCGAGTCACCAACATCAACCAGCGCGGCACCTTTCTCGGATGCCAGGTGCTGGGGGCGTACCTGGCCGGCCAGGGTTATGGGCGGATTATCAATATGGCGTCCCTGGCCGGGCAGAACGGCGGGACCGCGACCGGTGGGCATTACGCGGCCTCCAAGGGCGCGATCATCACCCTGACCAAGATCTTCGCCAAGGAGCTGGCGGCGCGTGGGGTGACGGTCAATGCCATCGCCCCGGGGCCGATCGACTCGCCAGCGGTGCATGCGGTGGTCGCGCCCGAGCGCATGGAGCAATTGCTCGCAGCGATCCCGGTCAAGCGCCTGGGCAGCGCCGATTACATCGGCCGCCTGGTGGTGCAACTGGCGGAGCAGGATGCCTATTTCGTCACGGGGGCGACCTGGGACGTCAACGGCGGGCTGTTTATGCGCTGACGCGACAACGGGCCGACCGTGATCGGCCTTGGCCAATAATAACCAGCGGAACGAGCCGATATGAGCGTGCAAACATTATTGAAAGTGGTGGTGCAAAAGCGCCAGGAACAGGGCCAGGGGGTGGTGGTCCTCGACCTGGCCGACCCCGATGGCCAGGCCTTGCCGGCCTTCGAGGCCGGGGCCCATGTGGATATTCACCTGCAACCGGGCCTGATCCGCCAGTACTCGCTGTGTGGCGACCCGGCCAACCCCCAGGTCTACCGCCTGGGCGTCTTGAAAGATCCGGGCTCGCGCGGCGGCTCCGTGGCGGTGCATGAGCAATTGCTGGAAGGCCAGGTGGTACAGATCAGCGCGCCGCGCAACCTGTTTCCCCTGGCGGCCGATGCGCAACACTCGATCCTGATCGGCGGCGGCATCGGCATCACGCCCATGGTGGCCATGGCGTATGCCTTGCAGGCTCGTGGGCAGGCGTTTCAGCTGCACTATTGCGCGCGTTCGCGCAGCCTCTGCGGCTTTATCGACGAGCTGCAGCACGCGGCATTTGCCTCGCGGGTCCACACCCATTTCGATGACGAAGACCCGGGGCAGCGCCTTGATCTGCCCGCGGTGCTCGGGGTGCCCGGTGCGGGAGTGCATGTCTATGTGTGCGGGCCGGCCGGCTTCATGGATTGGGTGATCAGTGAGGCGGTCAAGGCCGGGCATGCCCAGGACCATATCCATCGTGAGTACTTCCAGGTCGAGGTCGATAGCAGCGGCCAGGGCTTTGAAGTGGTCGCCGCACGCAGCGGCAAGCAGGTGCAGGTCCTGGAAGGCCAGAGCATCCTCGATGCCCTGGCCAGTGTTGGCATCAAGATCGAAATCTCCTGCGAGCAGGGGGTGTGCGGGACGTGCCTGTGCGATGTGCTGGAAGGTGAGCCCGACCATCGGGATGTCTACCTCACCGACGACGAAAAGGCCGCCAACGACCAGATCCTGGTGTGTTGCTCGCGGGCCAAATCGAAAAAACTGGTGCTGGACATCTGAATCGGCGGAGGGCAAGACCATGGTAGATACAACAGGTTTTCGCAATGCAATGGCACTGCTCGGCGGCGCCGTCTCGGTGATCGCCACCGATGGCGCGGCCGGGCGCTTCGGCTTTACGGCGTCTGCGGTGTGCAGCGTCACGGACCAGCCGCCGACCCTGCTGGTGTGCATGAACCGGGCGTCGACATCCAATATCAACTTCAAGAGCAACGGCGTGTTGAGCGTCAACGTGCTGACGGCCGATCACCAGGCAATTTCCGGGGTGTTCGCCAACCGCGAGATGAATACCGAGCAGCGTTTTGCCTGTGCCCAGTGGCTGACCCTGGAAAGTGGCGCGCCGATTCTGCAGGAAGCGCTGGTGAGTTTCGACTGCCGGATCGCCCAGGCCCACGAGGTGGGTTCCCATACGATTTTCTACTGTGAGGTGCTGGGTATCTGCAATGGCGAAAGCCAGGAAGGCCTGGTGTATTTCAACCGTGCCTATCATCGCCTGGGGGACGCATCGAAGGCCGCTTCCTGAGTGTTGCCAGGGTTCTTTAAAACAACAATAAGCGTGCCCCGCACGCATGCGTCTTTTTGCAGCCAGTGGTTATAAAAACAAGACTGCGGATTAACTGCCCCTTAGTGATCTGCCCCACTCAAATGTTTTGCGCGCATAGAAAGGAACCACCGATGCCTCTTGAAAATAGAATGGCCCGCGACTGCGTGTTCGTCGGCCTGCTGGGCTGCTTTACGCCGCTGTTTGCCCAGGCAGACTTTATCAACGACCGTCAAATCAGCCTGGGCCTGCGTAACTTTTACCTGGACCGGGACTTTCACCAGACCGATGCCCCCAAGTCCAGGGTCGGCAGTTGGTCCCAGGGGTTCGACTTCAAGGCCGCCTCCGGTTACACCGAAGGCCCCGTGCAGTTTGCCCTCGAACTCTACGGGCAGTACGCATACCGCCTGGACGGCGGCGGCGGGCGCGGGCCGGACTCGGTGATCCCCTACGACGACAGCCGTGGCGAACCGGTGCAGGACTATGGCCGCGCAGCATTCGCGGCGAAAGTCCGCTACTCGAAAACCGAACTTAAGCTCGGCGAACACCGCCCGACCTTGCCGGTGGCGTATTACGACGATACCCGGCAACTGGTGACCACGTTTAATGGAGTCAGTATCGAGTCCAAGGACATCGACAAGTGGACATTGACCGCCGGGCGCTTCAACCAGATCAGTTCGCGGGAGTCTTCCGACCGTGAAAAGATGTACCTGTTTAACGGCCCGGATATAAAACGCCGCAGCGACGGCCTGAACTTTGCCGGTGCCACGTATGCACTGACTCCACAGTTGGCCGCGACGTATTTCTACGGCCAGTTGGAAGATATCTACCAGCAGCAATACTTCGGCCTGAGCCATGACCTTGACCTGGGGGGCGGCTATGCGTTGAAAAGCGACCTGCGATACTTCGATAACCAGGAAGATGGCAAGGCGCTGTACGGCAAGATCGATAACCGCTCCTATGGCCTGATGAGCGCTTTGAAAAAAGGCGGCCATACCTTTGGCGTCGCCTACCAGCGCATGCTCGGTGAAAGTGGCTTCCCCACCCTCAACGGTTACGCGCCCCAGCCGTACCTGGTGAACTGGTCCGTGGTGTCCTACGTCAAGCCCAATGAAAGCTCCTGGTCGGTGAGTTATGACTACAACTTCGCGGCGATGGGCATCCCCGGGTTGAAGTTCAAGACCCGCTATTTTCGCGGAACAGGCATCGACCGCGGTAACAACGCCCTGGACCAGAATGTTGAAAGCGAACGCTGGCTGGGCCTTGGTTATGTGGTGCAGGATGGGACGTTCAAGAACCTGGGGCTGGAGTGGCGCCGTTATGACGTCAAGACCCGCTACGGCAATGGCAGCGCGGCGGGGCCGGACTATACGGAAACGCGCTTGATTACGACGTATGTGGTTAAGTTCTGAGGAAGACTTCAGTGTGCTGGCAGTGAGTGTGCACCTCGCTGCCAGCCAAATCCCAGACAAAGAAAAGCCCGCGATGGGGAGTGCGGGCTTAAAGGGTTTCACTAGGAGCTGGGATCACCCTAGGCCCCCGACTGTGAAAGGGATGTGAAAGCGCGAAGCGATCTTCTTGCACAAACCTTATCCGCTTTAAGGTTGGGAGTCGTAGTGGTGGAGTATGCCATCATGTCTTGGGTGCAGCCCTTTGCGCGAATGAGGCAGTGGGGTATTTGATTGCCAGTTGTTCAACCGAGTGATGAGTCCATGGCCGACCGCCAATCCCCCCTGATCGAGGCCAAGGCCCTGCTGCGACTGGACGAGCGTCACCAGGCGGCGTTGCTGCAACCGACCGATTTCCAGCTGTACCCTGGCGACCGCGTCGCAATCACCGGCGCCTCCGGTTCGGGCAAAAGTGTCCTGCTCAGGGCCCTTGCCCTGCTGGATGCGCCCACGTCGGGGCAGGTCCTGTGGCACAACCAGGCCATCGCTCATGCGCGGATTCCGACCTATCGCAGCCGCGTCTGCTACCTCTCCCAACGGCCTGCGCTGCTCGAGGGCACGGTGGAGGACAATCTGCGTTTTCCTTACTCGCTCGCCACCTGGCGCCACTTGACGTTTGATCGGCAGAAGGTCTGCGCATTGCTGGCCCATGGCAGAAAGGCGCCGGACTTCCTGTCGAAAAACGCCGGGGATTTGTCGGGCGGCGAAGCCCAGGTGCTGGCGCTGATTCGCACGCTGCAGTCAGACCCGGATGTGTTGCTGCTGGACGAACCGACCGCAGCCCTCGATCCCGCATCGTCCAGTGAAGTCGAAGCCTTGATCCGCGCCTGGTTTGACAGCAGTAGCGCCCATGCCTATATCTGGGTGTCACATGATCATGAACAGGCTCGGCGGATGAGCACGCGGCAGTTGCACATGGACGCCGGGGTCTTGAGCGCGGTGGGCCAGGCATGAATTACCAGAATCTCAGCGCCACCGACCTGGCAATCGCTGCCTCACTGATCCTGATCAATGGCGCACTGTCCCTGCTGTTAAGGCTGGGCCTGGGGCGCGAGCTGATCTGGGCCGCCATCCGCACGGTGGTGCAATTGTTGGCGATTGGTTATCTGCTGGGCTGGGTCTTCGCGTTTGCCTACTGGTACGTGGTGCTGCCGCTGATGTGCCTGATGACGCTGATCGCCGGCCTGTCGGCGGCCGGCCGGGGCAAGCGCACCTACAAGGGCCAGCGGGTCGATAGCATCGTGTCGGTGTGGGGCAGTTCCTGGCTGGTCACGGCATTGGGGTTGTTTGCGATTATTCGCATCCACCCCTGGTACGAGCCGCAGTATGCCATCCCCATCCTCGGGATGATCCTTGGCAACACCCTGACCGGTGTGTCCCTGGGCATCGAGCGCATGACCCAGGAACTGACCACCGGGCGCAACAGCCTCGAGATGATCCTGGCCCTGGGCGGCTCACGCTGGGAAGCTGCCCAGGGCGCGATCCGCCAGGCGGTGAGGGCCGGCATGATCCCGACGCTCAACCAGATGACGGTGGTGGGCATCGTCAGCCTGCCGGGCATGATGACCGGCCAGGTGCTGGCCGGCGAAAGCCCGCAGGACGCGGTGCGTTATCAGATCGTGATCATGTTCCTGATTGCCGCATCGTCGGCATTGGGCACGGTGGGGGCGGTGCTGCTGACCTACCGGCGGCTGTTTTGCGCGGACCATCGCTTCTTGAGGTATCGCCTGGAGGAACGCTTGGGGTAGCCTTGTTTCCTACAGACAACAAGGAGTCGTCATGCAACGAAGAACCCTCAACCCCCCGACAGTCTTCAACTCCCTGCAATACGGTTTCAGCCAGGCCATGGAAGTGCGCGAGGGCCGGCGTATCCTGCTGTCCGGCCAGGTGGGGGTGGACGCTGACGAGCGCACCGTCGGCCCCGGCATCGCCGAGCAGACCGCCACTGCCCTGGACAATATCGCCAAGGTCCTGGCCGCAGCCGAAGGCGATCTGTCCCATGTGATCATGCTGCGCCTGTATATCGTCGAGTCCGCCCGCGATCAGCAGGAACCCATCGCCGCCGCGTTGCGCGAGCGCTTTCCGGAAAACCCGCCGCCGTCGTCGTGGATCATTGTCAGCGGCCTGTCGCTGCCCGAGTGGTTGATCGAGATCGAGGCGGAGGCGCTGATCCCGGGGTGATCAGTAGCGCATCATCACCGACTTGAGCTCGGTGTAGTCCTCGATAAACGCGCTGCCAAACTCCCGGCCAATGCCCGAGGACTGGTTGCCGCCGAATGGCACGGCCGGGTCGAGCAGGGTGTGCATATTCACCCACACCGTGCCGGCATTGATCGCCGGGACCATGCGCAGCGCCTTGCCTAGGTCGTTGGTCCACAGGCTGGCGCTGAGGCCGCCAGGGGTGTGGTTCATCAACGCCAGCAACTCGTCCTCGTCGTCGTAGGGCAGGAAGGTGGCGATGGGGCCGAAGGTTTCCTCGGTGAGCAGTGTGTCGTTGATGCTGTTGGCGAGAATGATCGTGGGTTGCACATAGCAGCCGGGCCGCTCCATCGGCTGGCCGCCATGGATGATCGTGTTGTGTTCGGCGCGGGCGGTGGCAAAAAAGCCTTCCAGCTTCAACTGGTGCTGGCGATGGGTGACCGGGCCGAACTCGGTGCGCTCATCCAGCGGCGAGCCGATGTTCAGCCGGCTCAAGCGCTGGGCCAGGGCTTCCATGACCGGGTTGATCTGCGAGCGGTGGACGAAGAAACGCTCGGCCGCCGCACAGATCTGCCCCGAGTGCAGGAAGCCCGCTTCGATCATGCCGTTGACGGCGGTTTCCAGCTTCACATCGCGCAGGAACGCCGCCGCGTTTTTGCCCCCCAGCTCCAGGGTTGCGCGGGTCAGGCCGGCGCCCATGGCCGCACGGCCCACCGCAAGGCCGGTGGGCACCGAGCCGGTGAAGGACACCTTGTCGGTGCCGGGGTGTTCGATCAGCCCCTTGCCCACCTGGCCGCCACCGGTCAGCACGTTCAGCACGCCAGCGGGCAGGCCGGCTTGCACCGCCAGTTCGGCCAAGCGCAGCAGGGTCAGCGGCGTGAATTCGCTGGGCTTGATGATGATGCTGCACCCGGTCACCAGGGCCGAGGCGAGCTTCCAGATGGCGATCATGGTGGAGAAATTCCACGGCACGATGCCCACCACCACGCCGACCGGTTCGCGCAGGGTGAAGGCGGTGTAGCGTTCGCCGGCAAACGAGGGCAGCGACGGGGTGAGGGTCTGGCCACTGATCTTGGTTGCCCAGCCCGCGTAATAACGCAGGAAATGCGCGGCCTGGTCCACTTCAAAGGCGCGGGAAATCTGGATGAGCTTGCCCGACTGGCAGGTTTCGATCTGTGCCAGTTCCTCGCGGTGGCGTTCCAGCAGGTCGGCGAGTTTGAGCAGCACCTGACCACGGATCGCCGGGGCGGTCCGCGACCACTGTTTGAAGCCCAGCCTGGCGGAGGCCACGGCCAGCTCGATATCACTGGCTTGCGCGTCGGCGACCGTGGCGATGACCTGGCCGGTGGCGGGGTTGATCACTTCCAGGGTCTGGCTGGCCTGGCTGGGGATGTAGCCACCGTCGATAAACAGGCCGTGGTCTCGACGCAGGAAGGCTTCGACCTGGGGTAGCAGCGCGATATCGCTCATGGGGTGTGCCTGATCAAAAAGGAAAACCCGAGGCTAACCAATGCTGCGGGATAACGCTTGACTGTGCCTGCCGGGGCGTATGCCTGTGGCTGCCATGCCCCTGTGGGAGCGGGCAGCCACGTCTTAGAACGGCACCGCCACCACCAACTGGCTATACACGTTGGTGCCATTGCCACCCACCTGGTTGCCGCCCGTCTCCTGGTCTTTGTCGGGGCGGTACAGGCCAATCAATGGCGTGATGATCAAGTGCTCATTCACCGCCCATTCGGCATACAGATCCAGCTCGCGGCCATCCAGGTCGAGCCTGTTGCGCTTGCTCACGGTCTGGTAGTCGAAGAACAGCGCGCCGAGGGTCAGGTTGTCCAGCGGCTTGACCTTGAGCGCCACGTGCTGCACCGAGGTGTTGCTGTTGTAGGGCCCGGCGTAGTTGCCCGCCACTTCGCCCTGGACCCAGGTGCCAAACCCTCGATTGAAGCCGGCGAACAGGGCGTCCCAGTTTTTCGAGTAGCGTGCATAGCGGTAGGTCAGGTCCGGCGACCAGGGCCGGTCGGCGAAGGTATAGCCCGCCTCGGCGTACCAGGCTTTTTCCGGGCCGGGGTCCTTGTCCTGCCAGGCGTATTCAAACGAGAAGTGCGCGTTGTCGATCCCGGCATTGCCGCTGCCGCGCAGGCTGTAGAGGTTCATGCCCCGGCGTTGCTTTTGCAGGTCGTTGGCAAAGCGCTGATCCACATCGATACCGTGCAGATAGGTCAAGCCCAGGGTGCCTGGCGCGGCGCTGTATTCCAGGGTGCCGATGGCCATTTCGGTCAGGGCCTGGGCGCGGTTGTCGGACTCGATCCACATCAGGCTGCCATGCAGGCCGTCCTTGCCGCCCAGGCGCATCACGGCCGCCTTGTCGAAGGCATGCCGCGCCGCGATGTAATAGGCGCCGCCACGGTCGAACTCGCCGTCGGCCACGCCATTGCCCAGGTTCGGGCCGTCGTCGTTGACGATAAAACCGTCGCCTACGGTGATGATCTGGCGCCCGTACGACAGGTCCAGGCCATCCTTGCCCAGCGCCGGTAAAAGGTCCCCCGAGCGCCAGCCGGCAAAGGCTTCGTCGAACGTGGTGGTGCGCTCGCTGCCGTCGGTCACGTGGGAGGCATCGCCATCGCCCCAGGTGCCGGAACTCACCAGGTTGGCGGTGCCATACACACTGCCTGGGCCACCCAGGGTCTGCTCGACGCTCAAGCCATACTTGATAAAGCCTTCGCGCCAGGTCGAACCGCCCGGGCTGCCCTCGTAGTTCTTGCGGCTATTGAACAGGCCGTATACAGCCAGGAAGTTGCCGGTGATGGTGGTGTCGTCGTCGGTATACAGTTCGATTGCCTGGGCCGCAGGGTGGCCAAGCCACAACGCAAGAACCAGGCCGGCAGCCGGGCGCAGGTGGCGGGTTTTGAGTGTGTGCTCCATTGTTATAGTCCCCCAGGGGTTAAGTTGAGGGCGCATTAGGGCGAGCGTCGGCGGCGCAAGTCTTTCACCTGCGTGCCAGGCAATTGATCCTGGCCGCCAAGCCGCAAGCCCTGGCAGGCAGCAACAAAATCGGCGGCAGCCAGGGGCAAGACGCTCCGGTTGGGCGGGTGCACAGTGCAAACACTTCTAAAAAATCCCTTGCGAGGATCTGCACCATGTCGAGCAATGACAGACTTACCGCGCACCTGAACCGGGGCACGGTGGGTTTCCCCACCGCGTTGGCCAGCACCATTGGCCTGATCATGGCCAGCCCGGTGATTCTCACCGCGACCATGGGCTTTGGCATTGGCGGCAGCGCGTTTGCGCTGGCCATGCTGCTCGCCGTGGTGATGATGCTGGCCCAGGCCACGACCTTCGCCGAGGCCGCCTCGATACTGCCCACCACCGGCTCGGTGTACGACTACATCAATTGCGGCCTGGGGCGTTTTTTTGCGATCACCGGCACCTTGTCGGCCTATTTGATCGTGCACGTCTTTGCCGGCACCGCCGAAACCATCCTGGCCGGGGTCATGGCCCTGGTGAACTTTGAACACCTCAATACCCTGGCCGAATCCGCCGGTGGCTCCTGGTTGCTGGGGGTGGGCTTTGTGCTGGTGTTCGGTGTGCTCAACGTGTTTGGCGTCAGCGCCTTTGGCCGCGCCGAGATCATCCTCACCTTCGGTATGTGGATCACCTTGATGGTGTTTGGCGTGCTGGGCCTGATCGCCGCCCCGGCGGTGCAACTGGACGGCTGGTTTGGCGAATCCCTGGTGGGCAGCGACCTGGTGACGGTGCTGTCCCTGGTGGGCATGGCGATGTTTATGTTTGTCGGCTGCGAGTTCGTCACCCCGCTGGCCCCGGACTTGCGCCAGTCGGCCAAGGTCATGCCACGGGCGATGATGCTCGGCCTGATGGGCGTGGCGACGTGCATGTTCATCTACGGCGCGGCCATGAAGCGCCAGGTGGAAAACGTGGTGCTGGACGCAGCCAGCGGCGTGCATCTGCTGGACACACCCATGGCCATTCCACGCTTTGCCGAGCAGGTGATGGGGCAGATCGGGCCGCTGTGGCTGGGCATCGGCTTTCTGTTTGCCGGCGCCGCCACCATCAACACGCTGATGGCCGGTGTGCCACGCATTCTGTATGGCATGGCGGTGGACGGCGCATTGCCCAAGGTCTTCACTTACCTGCACCCACGCTTCAAGACCCCGGTGCTGTGTATCCTGCTGGCAATGCTGATTCCCTGCCTGCACGCGCTGTACCTGGGCGGCAACACCGACACCATCATGCACCTGGTGCTGGCGGCGGTGTGTGCCTGGAGTTTCGCTTACCTGCTGGTCACCCTCTCGGTGGTGATCCTGCGTATTCGCCGCCCCGATTTGCCACGGGCCTACCGCTCGCCGTGGTTCCCGCTGCCGCAGCTGCTGTCCAGCGTCGGCATCCTGTTGGGCATGTGGTTTATCACGCCACCGGGGATGAACCCGGCGGATATCTACATCCCGTTTGGCGTGATGCTGGGCGGTACTGCGGTGTATGCGCTGTTCTGGACCCTGGTGGTGCAGAAGGTCAATCCATTCACGCCGGCGTCGGTAGAAGACGTGCTGGCCAAGGAGTTTGCCAATGAACCGGGTCACACTCACCACGGCTATAGCGGCCCTGCGGCAAAAGCTGTCTGAAGGCTTCAGCGCACACCGCGCACCGGCGGGATATCAGCCGGGGCGCACCCTGGGGCAATTGCGGCGCAACCTGGGGCTGGCGCGTTTCGAGCAGGTGTCGCCGACCTTGGCGCGGGCAGCCCTGGAGGACGACAGCCTGCACCTGGAGATCCGCGAGCGCACCGAATCGCAGCTGTTGATGCACCTGGTCATCACCGAGTTCAGTTTGTGCCTGCCCGCCTCGACAGAGGGCGCGGCGCGCTTTGCATTGCACCATGGCGGGGCCATCCGCCGGACCGGCATCCGTTGCCGGCAACGCTCGGGCGAGGGCGCATTGCTGGGGCTGCTGCAGGCGCGCCTGCAACAGGACAGCGCCTTGCAAGCGGCGTTGATGCCCCTGGATTTCAAGCGCCTGCATATCGAGCTGCACGCCCGGCAATGGCACATCCGCCTGGAACATATGGGCGGCAGCGAGGTGGTCAATCGCCTGCCGGCCTTTCGGCGCTACATCGCCTTGAGCCGTGAACAGCGGGATGCGCTGCTGGCTGCGCTGGCCGGCTTGCAGCGCGTAGTGGGCGGGCTCTGACTGGCATCATTCGTGCAATCACCATGGCGGACAGGTACTGGTTGCGCGCATATAGATAACATGTTAACTATTGCCCGACAAAAACAATAAGCCATTGTGGAGACACCCATGGGTATCCAACAGCGTGCACAACAGGGGCTCGACACCTGGAACCGCGATTTGCGTGCGATGTGCGGCCACTTCGACACCGAACTGGCCTTCAACCGCTCGCTGTTTATCGGCGAGTTTTCCATGCTTTCAAATGGCGGGTTGCCCTTGGCCAGCCTGCGTACCAACGCCGGGTTGATCAAGCGCCAGGCGAGCAACCCCGACCGCGATAACGACCAGGATTGTTTTTTGGTCAGCCAGCGCAGCGGCTATTCGCAGATTGTGCAGAACGGCCAGCGGGTACAACTGGCCCCTGGCGAACTGCTGTTGATGGACTCGGTGGGCTCCATTGAAATCACCCCGTTCGGCTTGATCGAACATCTCTCGCTGTCGTTGCCGCGCGCCCAGGTGTGCAAGCAGATGGGCAGCCAATCGAAGACCTTTGGCAAGATTTCCTCCAGCAAGGCCTGTGGGCGCATGCTGCATGTGTTGATGGACCAGTTGTGCAAGGGCGGCGAAGGCGCCGAGGATGAGGTCGAGGCATTGCAGTGTGCCTTTGTGTCGCTGCTGGGTTCAGCCCTGGAGCAGGACGACGACGGGCGCGACGATACCGTGGCATTGCAAGGCAACAACCTGCGCAGCTATGTGCAGAAGGTCATTGAAGAGTCCCTGAGCCAGCCTGGCTTGAGCCCGGTGGGCCTGGCCAGCCGCCTGAACATCTCGGTGCGCCATTTATACCGGTTGTTCGAGGAGCAGGACGACAGCGTCTGCCGCTACATCCAGCGTGCGCGGCTCAAACGCAGCGCCGATGACTTGACCAACCCGTTCCTGCGCAGCGAGTCGATCACCTCGATTGCCTATAAGTGGGGCTTTACCGATTCGGCGCATTTCAGCCGTTCGTTCAAGAAGCAGTTCGAGCTGTCGCCCAAGGAGTTCCGCTCCAGCCGGATGGCCTGAACCCAATTCATCAGCCACCACATACCGAATGTGGGAGCGGGCTTGTGTGGGAGCGGGCTTGCCCGCGATTGCGGTGTGTCAGATTAGAAGTATTTAACTGATCCACCGCCATCGCGGGCAAGCCCGCTCCCACACAAGCCCGCTCCCACATAAAACAACGCAGTTATGCGACCGCCAAGTAGTGTTTGACGAAACTCTCGCTCAGCACTTCCCACAGCACCGGCGTGCCCTGGGTCACGAACCAGCTGTCACCGGCCTGGTAGCGGGTGGTTTGGCCGGTATTTTCGTCGGTCAGGCGCACCTCGCCAGTGACCACCGTGGCTTGTTCATGAAACGGATAGACCATGCGGAATTTGCCCCGGGTGGTGCCGAAGTAAGCGCTGCTGACTTTGTCGGTGGGCGCGCCGAAGGTCATTTTGCCGAAGGACTTGAGCTCGCCGGCGAGGATCTCGGCGCCCAGATCGGCAACGGTGCCCCAGGCATCGAGTTCAGACAGCTGGATATCTTTCTTGAGGGTAACGAAGGTCATGGCAGTTGCTCCAGAGGGATAAAAACGGGGTTAGCGGCGACCATTCCAGTAACCGGACAGTTGGTGCCAGGATTTGCCGGCGGTCAGCAGCAGGGGGCGGATTGCATCCTTGCCGATAATCGTCGGGCGGTGGATCGAGCTGACCAGGTCATAGCGCGCCGAGCCTTCGCTCATGCCTTCGGCCAGGACCTTGCAGATGATGTGGCTGGGGGTGACGCCAAAGCCCGAGTAACCCTGGACGAAAAACGCATTGCTGCGCCCCGGCAGGGTGCCGACCTGGGGGAACAGGTTGGGGCTGCAGGCCATCGGGCCGCCCCAGGCCAGGTCGATCTTCACGTCCTTGAGGTAGGGGAAAATCTTCAGCATCAGCTTGCGGTTCCAGGCTTTCAAGTCGCCGGGAATGTGCTCTACCAGCGGCGTGGCGGCGCCGAACAGCAGGCGGTTTTCGTTGGTCACGCGGTAGTAGTCGATCACCGGGCGGATATCGCTGTAGGCCCCACGGATCGGGCTGATGCGCCGGATCAGTTCTTCGCTCAACGGCTCGGTCATCATCTGGAACGCGTAGGTGTTGATGGTCGAGCGATGCAGCTCCGGCTCCAGCTTGTTGAGGAAGCTGTCACACGCCCACAGCAGCTTGCTGGCCCTGACCGAGCCGCGTCCGGTGCGCACGGTGATGCGCTCGCCATAGCTGATCTCCAGCGCCGGGCTGTTCTCGAAGATTTGCACGCCATGGCCGGCCAGGGCGCTGGCTTCGCCCAGCAGCAGGTTCAGTGAATGCACATGCCCGCCGCCCATATGCAGCAGGGCGCTGCTGTAGGCGTCGGAGCCAATGATCTGCTTCACGTCGGAGCCGCCGAGAAAGCGGATTTCATGCTGGCTGTTGAGCGACTTGAAGTCTTTTTCCCAGGCCCGCAGGGTCTTTTCCTGGCGGGCGTTAAAGCCCATATAGCCGTAGCCGTGGCAGAAGTCGGCATCAATGTTGTACTTGGCGATCCGCGCCTTGATGATGTCGGCGCCCAGGTCGCTGATCTCGAACACCTGGCGCAGGCCGTCTTCGCCGACGTCTTGCTTGATCTTCTCCAGGTCGTGGCCGATGCCGGCCATGATCTGCCCGCCATTGCGCCCGGTGCCGCCAAAGCCCAGGTAGCGCGCCTCCAGCACGACGATATGGGTGATGCCTTTTTCTGCCAGTTCCAGGGCGGTATTGATCCCGGAAAAGCCGCCGCCAATTACCACGACGTCGGCCTCGATGTCCTGTTCCAGGGTGGGGAAACTCAGGTTGTACTTCTTGGTCGCGGTGTAATACGTGGGGGTTTCAATGTTGATCATGGCGCCGCCTGAAAAGTGAAGGAAGGCTCTAAAGCAGATGTCTTCATTAGGGCCCCTGGCGCCAGCAATGTCTTGATCCTGCGTGCCGGGGCTTTTGATTCAGCGCGCCATGAACGTGCGCGACCCCTAAGTTATAGCGCTTGCGCGGAGTGGGGATGTTAGAGTTTCGTTAAAACATTAACTAAATAGCACGTGACCCTGACTCTATGCTCAAACCCCGGCAGTCCTTGACCCTCACTTTGCTACAGGCCCGCGAAGCGGCCATGAGTTTTTTCCGCCCCTCGCTGAACGAACATGGCCTGACCGAGCAACAATGGCGGGTGATCCGCATCCTCAATCAACACGACGAACTGGAGATTTACCAACTGGCGGAACTGGCCTGCATCCTCAAGCCGAGCATGACGGGCGTGCTGGTGCGCATGGAAGCGGCGGGGATGATCCATCGGCGCAAGGCCGAGCAGGATCAACGGCGGGTCCTGGTGACCCTGGCGGACAAGGGCCGGGCGAGTTTTGCCTCCATGAGCCAGTGCATGGAGGCCAACTACCAGCGCTTGCAGGAACAGTTGGGGGCGCAGAAATTGCAGACTTTGCTGGGGTTGCTCGATGAGCTGAAAAGCATCAAGCGTTGAAACACCACACATCCAAAATGTGGGAGCGGGCTTGTGTGGGAGCGGGCTTGCTCGCGATGGCGGTGGGTCAGCCAATAAATTTGGTACTGATACACCGCCATCGCG
>NZ_JBWKWY010000020.1:0-98817 GCF_059422465.1 Pseudomonas sp. GW821-FHT01D09 | reverse complement strand
CGGCGGCACTGTCAGCATTGATGGTGACTGACCCACCGCCATCGCAGCCTCGCCGGGGCTCGACAGCTCTCACCTTTGATCTTTGCTGCCTTGAGTAATGTGTCGGTTAGAACTCGATGCTCGCCGACAGCTTGGCCACCCGTGGGTCGCCCTGGGTCAGCTCAATGGCGCTTTACAAACTAGTGTGTGAGGTACGACGTATCTGAAGGCCAGAAATTTCTATTAAGGCCTGATGGCGGATGCCGAGTAGAATCACGCCCTGAAAGCGATTCCTGAGGTGCGGCAAGGTGGATTTACAGCAGGGTTTTGTCCTGACCCGGCATTGGCGCGACACCCCGGCGGGCACGCAGGTCAGCTTCTGGCTGGCGACCGACCAGGGGCCGCGGTATATCCGTCTTCCGGTGCAGCCTTCGGTGATGTTTATTCCGCTGGCCCATCGTGAGCACGCACAACGGGTGCTCAAAGGCGAGCGCGAGGTGGAACTGCGCCCGCTGCAACTGTGCGACTTCCATCACCGCCCGGTCCTGGGCCTCTATACCCGCCAGCATCGCCAGGCGATGGACCTGGAAAAGCGCCTGCGCCAGGCCGGTGTGGATGTCTACGAAGGCGATGTGCGTCCGCCCGAGCGCTATATGATGGAGCGCTTTATCACCGCGCCGGTGGCGTTTGGCGGCACGCCGGGCGAGGACGGGATGTTGCTGGAGGCGCAGATGAAACCGGCGCCCGACTACCGCCCGGCGTTGAAGCTGGTGTCCCTCGACATCGAAACCACCGCGCGCGGCGAACTGTATTCCATCGCCCTGGAAGGCTGCGGCGAGCGCCAGGTGTACATGCTCGGCCCGCCGAACAAAACCTGCGCGGTGGATTTCAAGCTCGACTACTGCGACAGCCGCGCCCAACTGCTGGAGCGCCTGAACCAGTGGCTGGCGCAACACGACCCCGACGCAATCATTGGCTGGAACCTGGTGCAGTTCGACCTGCGGGTCCTCCACGAGCATGCCCAACGCCTCAAGGTGCCATTGTTGCTTGGCCGTGGTGGCGAGGCCATGGCCTGGCGCGAACACGGCAGCCGCAACCATTACTTCGCCGCCGCTGCCGGGCGGCTGATCATCGATGGCATCGAAGCCCTGCGTTCGGCGACCTGGAGCTTTGAGTCATTCAGCCTGGAAAACGTCGCCCAGACCCTGCTTGGCGAAGGCAAGTCGATTTCCACACCCTACCAGCGCATGGATGAGATCAACCGCATGTTCGCCGAGGACAAGCCTGCCCTGGCGCGCTACAACCTCAAGGACTGCGAGCTGGTGACGCGGATTTTTGCAAAGACCGAACTGCTCAAGTTCCTGCTGGAGCGGGCCAGCGTCACCGGCCTGCCGGCGGATCGTAACGGCGGTTCGGTGGCGGCGTTCACCCATTTGTACATGCCGCTGATGCATCGCCAGGGCTTTGTCGCGCCCAACCTGGGGGACAAGCCGCCCCAGGCCAGCCCCGGCGGTTTTGTCATGGACTCGCGGCCGGGTTTGTACGAGTCGGTGCTGGTGCTGGACTACAAAAGTCTGTATCCGTCGATTATCCGCAGCTTCCTGATCGACCCCGTGGGCCTGATCGAAGGCCTGCGCCACCCTGACGACAGCGCGTCGGTGGAAGGCTTTCGCGGCGCGCGGTTTTCCCGCACCCGGCATTGCCTGCCGTCGATTGTGGCGCGGGTCTCCGAAGGCCGCGAGGTGGCCAAGCGCGAACATAACGCGCCGTTGTCCCAGGCCCTGAAAATCATCATGAATGCCTTCTACGGCGTGCTGGGCTCCAGCGGCTGCCGGTTCTTCGATACGCGGCTGGCCTCGTCCATCACGATGCGCGGCCACCAGATCATGCGCCAGACCCGCGAGCTGGTCGAAGCCCAGGGGTATGAGGTGATCTATGGCGATACCGACTCCACCTTTGTCTGGCTTGGCAGTGCCCATTCCCAGGAGGAGGCCACGCGCATCGGCCAGGGCCTGGTGCAGCACATCAACCACTGGTGGCGCGAACGCTTGCACAGCGAGTTCGGCCTGCAAAGCGCCCTGGAGCTGCAATACGAAACCCACTTCAGCCGCTTCCTGATGCCGACCATTCGCGGGGCGGAGGAGGGCAGCAAGAAGCGCTATGCCGGCCTGGTCAGCCATGCCGATGGCAGTGAAGAGATGATCTACAAAGGCCTGGAGACTGTGCGCAGCGACTGGTCGCCCCTGGCCCGCCAATTCCAGCAGGAGTTGTACCAGCGCATCTTCCACCGCCAGCCCCACCAGGATTATGTGCGTGACTACGTGCGCCGCACCCTCAGTGGCGAGTTCGATGAGCTTCTGATCTACCGCAAGCGCCTGCGCCGGCAACTGGGCGACTACGAACGCAACGTGCCGCCCCATGTACGGGCCGCGCGCCTGGCGGATGAATACAACGACCGCCAGGGCCGCCCACGCCAGTATCAGAACGGTGGCTGGATTCGCTACGTGATCACCGTCAACGGCCCCGAACCCCTGGAAGTACGCCAGGCGCCGATTGACTACGACCACTACGTCACCCGGCAATTGCAGCCAGTGGCCGATGCGATCCTGCCGTTTGTCGATGACGATTTCAGCACCCTGGTCGGTGGTCAGATGGGCTTGTTTTAACCTGTGGCTGACGCTTCACCCGGCCCCGGTGCCTGCCTGGCACTGGCCCAAGCCGTAAATCTTGGCAATCAGAAGAAACAATGAGCCCCGAAGCGCCTGAAGCCCTTGCGTCGAGGGCGTCCTGGCCTACTCTTTCTGAAGGTCGCGTAGGAATCATCCTTGAAATTGACTGTCGCAGACATGAAACTCAAACACTCTGCATGGAATTGGAAGGAGGTACGCATGCTTGTCCGGTCGCTGACCCTGGCTACCTTGATGGCGTTTACGGGGCCGTTGTTGGCTGCGGATAACCGAGGCCCGCTGGAACAGGATCAAGGCAAATTCCGCCCGCTGATCGTGATTGCACCCAGCTCCATCGACCCGACTCAGGTCAAGCTCAAGCAAGACCTTGAACAGCCTGAGAACAAACAGAAGTTCACCGAGCGCAACATGGTGCTCTACACCGTGAACTACACGAGCATCGGCACCGTCGGCCAGCGTGACGGCAAGGACCTTGGCGCCCAGGACACCAACGCGTTGATCCGCGCCTTGAAGCTGGGGGCCAGTGCCGGCACCAAAGTAATCCTGGTAGGCAAGGACGGCGAGAAGAAAGTCGAAAAGACCGTCCCCCCCGATACCCTTGACCTTGCAGAGTTCTTTGCGGCCGTCGACAAGATGCCGGCGGCAGAAAAAGAAGCCGCCGCTCCCGCCGAGCCGGAACCCGCCGCCCCGGCAGCGGGCAAACCTGGCGCCAAAGCCAAGCCTGGCAAGCACGCGCCGCAACCGCTGGAAGATTGATGCTCCTTGCTGGCGCCTACAGGGGAGGTGCCAGCGAACCCTACAAGCTGTATGCCACTTGCAGGCATTGCGCCATGAAGCATATGATAACCGTTATCATTTACGGCTTACCTTCTGCGCGCACCCTCCATGCCCCCGAACCCTGCGACAAGCCCTACTGACCTGGCCACCCTGTATCAGCAGCAACACCGCTGGCTGCAGCACTGGCTGTGGCGTCGCCTGAACTGTTCGCAGAGCGCCGCCGACCTGGCCCAGGACACGTTCCTGCGTCTGCTGGCCAAGAACCAACCCCTGGAAGTCCAGGTGCCTCGCAGCTTTCTGGCGAAGGTTGCACAGAGTGTGCTGTCCAATCACTTTCGGCGGCAGAAGCTAGAAAAGGCCTACCTGCAAGCCCTGGCGCTGTTGCCCGAAGAGGTGGCCCCCAGCGCTGAGACGCAATGGCTGCTCCTGGAAACCCTGATGGCCCTCGACGAAGTGCTCAGCCGCCTGGCATTGCCGGTGCGCCAGGCCTTCCTCTGGTCGCAGCTCGACGGCTTGGGCCACGGCGAAATTGCCGAGCGCCTGGGCACCAGCATCACCACGGTCAAGCGCTACATCGTCAAGGCCGGTGCGCAGTGCATTGTGCTCGACAGCCAGCGCCCATGAATCCCTCGCCCCTGACCCTGGACGCCGCCGAGCAAGCCATGCACTGGCAGTTGGAGTTACAGGCGCCGGACGTCACCGAACAGACCCGCGCGCAGTGGCTGGCCTGGCGCCAGCAGGACCCGCTCAACGAGCAGGCGTGGCAGCATGCCCAGCGATTTTTCCAGCGGATGCACGAGGTGCGCGACCCGGCGCACCAGGCGCTGGTCAGCGCCACCCTGTTGCCGGCGATGTCCCGGCGCCGGGTGCTGAAAAACCTGGCCCTGTTGCTGGCCGCCGGCAGCGTGGCGTGGACCGCCCGGGATAGCGGACTGTTGCAACCCTGGACCAGCGATTTCAGCACCCAGGTCGGTGAGCAATGGCGCATCGACCTGGCGGACAACAGCGAAATCCAGCTCAACACCGACACCGCTGTCGATGTGCACTACAGCCCCGCCCAGCGCCAGATCCACCTGTTGCGCGGGGAAATCCTGGTGCTGCCCAACCCGCTGGACAGCCGCCCGCTGTGGGTGAAAACCGCCGAAGGCCTGACCCAGGCCACGGGCGGTCGTTTCAGCGTGCGCCAGCGTGATGGCTTTACCCAATTGGGGGCCGACCAGCAGCCACTGGCGGCGCAGATTCCATCGCGCAACCTGAGCCTTGCGCCCGGCGAAATCATCAGCTTTGACCAACAGACCCTGCTGGCGCGACGCCCCCAGCGTGCCGGCGAGCTGGCCTGGAGCCGCGGCATGCTCGTCGCCGAAGGCCTGCGCCTGGAAGACTTCCTCAATGAACTGAGCCGCTACCGGCGCGGGCATCTGGATTGTGATCCGAGCGTGCGCGAGCTGCGGGTGTCCGGCACCTATCCGTTGGCCGACACCGACCGTATCCTCGCGGCGCTGCAACAGACCCTCACGTTGGATGTGCAGCATTTCACGCGGTTCTGGGTCACGTTGAAACCGCGTCGGGCGCAGGTCTGAATTTATTTTGCATGCAGGTGGTCCGTTTGCGAATCTCACGAGACTTATATCCCCAGACACTCACTTATCTGGGGAACAGGGCATGCACCCGCAACGCACCATCCGGGCAACACTGAAAAAATCACTGGCCGTGGCCGTCGTCCGCGGCATCGCCAGCTTCGGCGTGGCTGCGCCGTTGTTGCTGGCGCCGGCCTGGGTCATGGCCGCACCGCAGCAGGCCTTCGATATTGCCCCCGGCTCACTGGCCAGCGCGTTGAACCAGTTTGGCCAGGTTACGCAGATCCTGCTGTCCTACCCGGCCGCGCTGACAGAAGGGCAGACCAGCCCGGGCCTGCAAGGGCAGCATGACCTCGACAGCGGCCTGGCGATCCTGCTCAGCAACAGCTCGCTGCAAGCCGTGCGTGGCAGCGGCGATAACTACTCCCTGGAACCCCGTCCTACCGGCGGCGCGTTGCAACTGGGCACCGTGTCGATCTCCGGCAAGGCGCCGGGCTCGACCACCGAAGGCACCGGTTCCTACACCACGCAGTCGTCCAGCAGCTCCACGCGCTTGAACCTGACGCCCAGGGAAACCCCGCAATCGCTGACCGTCATGACCCGCCAGCGCCTGGATGACCAGCGCCTGACCAACCTGTCCGATACCCTGGATGCCACCCCCGGCATCATCGTATTGCGTGATGGCCTGGGTTCGGAAAGCGATAGCTATTTCTCCCGGGGTTTCCAGATCCAGAACTTCGAAATCGACGGCGTGCCCACCGTCACGCGCATGGACAACTACACCCAGAGCATGGCGATGTACGACCGGGTGGAAGTGGTGCGCGGCGCCACCGGCTTGATCAGCGGCATGGGCAACCCCTCGGCCACCATCAACCTGATCCGCAAGCGCCCGACGGCCGAGGCGCGGGCCAGCGTCACCGCTGAAGCGGGCAATTGGGACCGCTACGGCAGTGGCCTCGACGTGTCCGGCCCGCTGACCGAAACCGGCAATGTGCGCGGGCGCCTGGTGGCCGACTACAAGAGCGAACATGCCTGGGTTGACCGCTACAAGCAGCAGACCCAGCTGCTGTACGGCATCACTGAGTTCGACCTGACTGAAGACACCCTGCTGACCCTGGGCTTCAGCTACCTGCGTACCGATGTGGATGCCCCGGCGCGTTCCGGTTTGCCCACGCGCTTTACCGACGGTTCGCGCAGTAACCTCAGCCGTTCCCTGAATACCGCACCGGCCTGGTCCTATAACGACCATGAACAGACCAGTTTCTTTACCTCCATCGAACAGAAGTTCGACAGCGGCTGGAGCGCCAAGGCCGAGTTCACCCATTCGCAAAACAAGTTCGATGAGGTGTTCAACTACGTCAATGGCAGCCTCAACAGCGATGGCAGCGGCACCACGCAGTTGCCGGTGCGTTTCTCCGGTACGCCGCGCCAGGACAACCTCGACCTGTACGCCACCGGCCCGTTCAACCTGCTGGGCCGCGAGCACGAGTTGATCGCCGGCGTGACCCTGTCCAAGTACAAGGAAAACGTGCCCAGCCATGGTGGCTGGAACTATGCGTATTCCGGCTCTCCGGCGGGCGCCATCGACAACCTGTTCGACTGGGACGGGCACTCGGCCAAGCCGGACTTCCCGGTGACCGGCAAATCCTCGGTGGATGAAAGCCAGTACGCCGCCTACCTGAGCACGCGCCTGCGCATGACCGACGACCTGAGTGTGATCCTCGGCAGCCGGGTCATCGACTGGAAGCGCGAAACCGCAGACAGCCCCTATGGCGGCGTCGCCACCCGCACCGATGAATCGGAGACCGGCGTGTACATTCCCTACGCCGGTGTGGTCTACGACCTGACCGACAACTGGTCGGCCTACGCCAGCTACACCAAGATCTTCAATCCCCAGGCCAGTTGGGTGCGCGATATCAACAACAAGGCCCTGGAACCCATGGAAGGCAAGGGCTACGAGCTTGGCTTGAAGGGCAGCTTCTTCGACGAGCAGTTGAACACCAGCCTGGCGCTGTTCAAGCTGGAACAGGACAACCTGGCGATCTGGATCGACACCCCGGGCGGCAACACCTACCGCAACGAGAAGGGCACCACCACCGAGGGCGTCGAGCTGGAACTCAACGGTCAGTTGGCTGAAGGCTGGCAAGCGTCTGCGGGCTATGCCTATGCGGTCAGTACCGATGCCGACGACAAACGCATCGTCACCACCCTGCCGCGCCAGAGCCTGAAGACCTTCACCACCTACCGCCTGCCGGGCGCGTTGAACAAAGTGACCGTGGGGGGCGGGGTGAACTGGCAGAGCAAGGTCGGTGAAGACCTGCACACGTTCAGCCAGGGCAGCTACGCCATCACCAACCTGCTGTTGCGTTATGACGTGACACCGCAGTTGAGCACTTCGGTCAACCTCAACAACCTGTTTGACCGCGAGTACTTCAGCTATGCCGGCAACCACGGGATGTACGGCGCACCGCGTAACCTGATGACCAGCGTCAAATACGACTTCTAGACCCACCCACGACCCCCTGTGGGACCGGGCTTGCTCGCGATAGCGGTAGTTCAGGCACTATTTCTGCTAGCTGACACACCGCCATCGCCGGCAAGCCAGCTCCCACATTTGATTTGTGGCGTGGCACAAATCCTATGCCCAACAGAGCCCCCTTGTGGGAGCGGGCTTGCCCGCGATAGCGGTACTTCAGCCACTATTTCTGCTAGCTGACACACCGCCATCGCAGCTCACGCCTTCCACGGCTTGAACCACAGCCCCAACCCTGCCAATGCCACGATGCCCGCCAAGGTACTCAACCCCAACTGCCAGCCATCGTTGTGCAGCGGGTGCAGCACCAGCGCCGCCGCTGCCAGCAACACCACACTCAGCCCCCACTGCAACGGCCAGCCCAGTTGCCCGAGCAGGTGTTGGCGTTGCATCAGCAGCAGGTTGGTGACGATCACCCCGCCCAGGGCCGCCAAGGCAATCCCCGGCAAGCCCAGGAAGTACGGCAGCAAGACCAGCAGGCCGGCATTGACCAGGCTGCCCAGCAATTCACAGTTGAGCGGCAGGCGTGTGTCGCCGCTGGCGTAGGCATAGCGCGCGAGCATGGCGTTCCAGGCGCCGAACACCAGGGGCGTGGCGAACCAGGCGAGCAGGGCGGGCAGCGGGCCGTCGGCGCTTTGTGCGGGCATCAGCAGGTGAATCAGCACGGGGCTGGCGCCAATCAGGCCGAGGGCGGCGGGCAGGCTCAGCAGGGTGGCGGCGTCCAGGCCACGGCGCAGCAGGGCCAGGCGTTGTTGGCCTTGTTCACCGCTCATCATCCCCAGCAATACCTGGTTGAGGCTCATCAGCGCAATCAGCGGCAGGTTGATCAGCTTGCGCGCCAGGTTGACCCAGGTCACCGCGCCTTCGCCCAGGTAGCTGGCGATCAACCGTTCAAGAAAGGCCAGGCCCTGGCTGGCGAGATTGCTCGCCAGCAGCGGACCGATACGCCCCAGCAACTCGCGGCCGGCCAGGGCATCGCCCTTGACCTGCCAGGGGCGCCAGCCGAATGACCAGACCGGCGCCAGCAGCGGCAGGCACATCAACACGCTGCCGGCAAAAAAACACATCGCCAGTTCCGCGCTGTCGCTGTCCGTGCCGCGGATAAACAGGTACAGCACCGGCGGCAGGTTGAACAGCAACGAGCCCAGCCCCGGCAGCACAAAGCGCTGGCGCGCCTGCAACGGAATACTGAACAGGCCATGCATCACCAGCCCCGGCGCACAGGCGGCCAGCCAGCGCAGGTTGGCGGCGGCCTGGTCGTGGGCGGCAGCGTCCAGCCCCGGGCCGATCAGTCGGACCCACAATGGCGCGCCAAGGGCCAGCACGGCGAACAGCGCCAGGCCCACGCCAAGCAGGCGCGGCGACAGGCTGGCCAGCCAGGCTTGCTGGCGCTGCGCATCCCGTTGTTGATAGAGGGGCAGCGCCGCAGCGGCGAGCAAGCCGGCGGCCAGGGTCATGCGCAGCGCTTCGGGCAGAAACACCGCCACCAAAAACCCGTCGCTGCGGCTGCCCGCACCCCAGGCGGCCACCAGCAGCCATTCCCGGGCAAAGCCGGCCACCAGCCCGGCCAGCGTCGCCAGGGTCAGCCACAGGGTGCTGCCAAACATCAGTGGAACAGGGTGAACAGGCCCTTGCCACCCACCTTGTAGTTCAGCCCGCGAACGCGCTCGCCCATGACTTTGGCGCCGGTGCCACCGACAATTTTGTACGGCGCGACAGTCTTGGCCACCACCGTATTGGCCGCCACCACCGAGCCCTCGCACAGGTGGGTGCCGAAGCCGATCAGCGCACGGCTGCCGATCCACACATAGTCGTCGATATAAATCGCCCCGGAAATCGACCAGAACTCCGGCGCCTGCAAGTCATGGCTGCCGGCGATGATCAGCACATGGGAGGCAATCGCCACATGGTTGCCGATCACCAGGCCGGCGCGCGCATCCACCTGGCAATGCCAGCCGATCACTGTGTCGTCGCCGACGCTCAGGTTGTGGATGCCCAGCACTTCGGTGTTGCGCCACAGGCTCGAACCCTTGCCGATCTTGGCGCCGCCCAGGCGCAGCCAGCCGATACGGATATGGTGGCTGGGGATCTTGTTGATCAGGATGTTGTAGGCCATGTCCCAGGCGCTGCGCCAGCGGTCCTTGAGAGTTGCCCAGTTCTTGCCATAGAGCGGCAGGAGTTGCGTCGGCACATCCTGCTTCAGGCGATGGAACAAACGGCGTGCCACCGGATGCTCGATGGTCGGCTCCACATCGATGGCGCTTATCCAGAAGCGCTTGTTCTCGCCTTCGCCTTCTTCAAACACCACCTCGTTGGCCAGGCACCAGGCCAGGCCGTCTTGCAAGTCTTGCAGGCTCACGCCCAATTCGCTGGCCAGGGCGGGCAGGCGGTCACGCAGGTCGGGGGAGTGAATAGTGCGATGTTTCATGGTCGGTCATCCTTTGGTACGCAAACAGGAGCGGTCAGGGTCGGGCTCAGGCGTACCTGTTGCAGGCTGATGCCCATCAACAGCCAGAACAGCGCGATCAAGACAAAGGTGAAGCTGAAGTAGTGGTCGAAAATCCCGGTCAGCAGCGCCGCCAGCACGCCGCACACGCAGCCCAGCCACAGGGCATTGTCGGCGGTGACCTTGCGCACCGAGCCCAGCGGCCGCACTTCGCGCCACCACAACACGGTGACGGTGATAAACAACAGCATCCCGGGGATGCCGATCTTGTAGATGAAGTTCAGCCACAGGTTGGAAATCCCCAGCAGGTTGCTGCCCGGCACCGGAGGGTCGACCTTGAAGCCGATGCCCAGCGGGTACTTGGCCATTACCTCGGGGAACCCGGCGTACTCGTCGAAGCGAATCTCGGTACTGGCGTTGGTGGTCGAGAATATCGTCATCAAACGGTCCTGCAACGGAGGATAGAACAGCACCAGGGCGACCACCAAGGCCACGCCGATGCCGATGATCCGCCCGCTGTGGGGCACGCGCTTGTAGGTCAGCCAGATCAGGATCAGCGCCAGGGCCACAATCGCGCCCCGGGAGATACTCAACAGCAGGCCGGCGCAACCGAGCACCGCCACCGCCAGGCCCAGGGCGCGGCGCCAGCCGCTGCGGGTCCAGCCGTAGAACAGCGCCAGCGGGATAAACAGCACCAGCACGCCACCGGTCAGGTTCGGGTGGACCCAGGGCGAGGCCATGCGCTTGTAGTTGGCCGAGAAGATGTCCTTCACCGCCTCGGGGTGGGCGTACTTGAGGTCGGTGAGAATGTCGATCATCGACATCGCGTTGCGCGTCTTGAGGAACATGAAGATCGACAGCAACAGCATCGCCAGGTTGCCCAGCAGCAGGGCGACCACCACTTTGTCGCGGTCGGCATCGGTGCGCAGCAGCAGCGGCACGATAAACAGCAGCGACAGGTTCATCAGCCAACGCACCCAGTTCACCGGGCCGTTGCCCTCGGCGTGGATGATGAGCATGCCCCAGATAAACGGGATGGCGCTGAACAGCATCAGCCACATCAATACCCGCTCGGTGGGGCGCCAAAGCAGCAAGCCACGGGTCTTGCCGATAAACGATTGCCAGAACACCCCGGCCCAGGTCAGGCCCAGCACCGCCTCGCTGACGGTGGTGCGGATCCCCAGCTGCAAGGTGGTGTAGGGAATGCTGGTGGCCAGTACGGCAAAGATCAGCAAGCCCCACAACGGTTTGCGGATCAGGGTCAGCGCCACGCCCAGGCCGACCACGATCATCAAGACCTTCATCGGCGGCAGTGCCAGTAGCAAGCCACCGAAGACCAGGCCCAGGAGCAGACTAACGAGTTTTCCTGGCAGCATTAGCGGTTCAATTCCTTGAGCAGTTTATCCAGGTGCAGGCGATAGGCCGGTTCGGCAAACTGCCGGGCCCATGTGCGTTGCAGTTCGCGGTCGGCCGTGGCCCCGGGGGGCGCCAGTAAGAGCATCAAGGTTTGCAGTTGCTCGGCGTCGTCGGGCGCAAAGCGCGGTGCGGTGGGCGGCGCCACTTCATCCAGGGCCGAGCCACGGGCCACCGCGACCGGCGTGCCGACACTCAGCGCTTCCACCACTGGCAAACCAAACCCTTCAGCATAGGACGGCTGCCACAGGTACGCGGCATGCCGATAGAGCGCCTGCAACTGGCCGTCGGACAAGCCGCTGCACCAATGCAGGCCCGGCAATTCGCCCAGGGTGGCCGGCACATCGCTGGCATGGCCGACCAGTACTAGGTCCGGCACGTTCGGGTCCTGGGCGCGGCTGGCCTGCCATTGCGCCAGGAAAAACGCCATGTTCTTGCGCGGCTCACGGGTGCCCACCACCAGCCAGTAGCGCGCTGGCAAGCCTTCGGGCAGCGGCTCGGGGGCTGCGCTGAACTCCGGCACCAGGTTGTTCAACACGCGGAACTTGGCCCGCGCCCAGGGGAACAGGCGCGCCGCTTCATCGCACGAAAACTGCGACGGGCACCACACCCGGTCCGCCTGCCACACCGACCAGGCAATCGACGCCCCATCGATCAGGCGGTAGGCCAGGGCCTTGAGCCGGGAGCGATGGAAATTGCGCTGGGTCAGTTGAAACAGATCGTGCAGCACCAGCACATAACGGGTGCCGGCGGGCTTGCGGCACAGGGGCAAGCCCATGTTGGCCGTGGCGATGTACAGGTCGATCTGCTGTTGGTGGATTTCCCGGGGCAGGAAACCGCGCTCAAAGCGCCAGCGCACCTGGGGCCGTTGCAGGCCTTCGAGGGGGCTGGCCCAGGGTGGGCACACCGCCGTGTCGCGCTGGGGATGATCCAGCGGCGCTTCGGTAAACAGCACCACTTGCGTCGTGTCCCGTGCGCGCAAGGCGTGCTCCAGGGCCAGCACCTGGCGGGCGATGCCCGACGAGGGTGCGACCGTGGCCGGGCGGTAATCCAGGGCTACGCGCATGCTTGGGGCTCCTGTTGGGTGGGCAAGGTGCGGTAGATCTGCTCCAGTTCATTCGCGGCCACCGCCCAGTCGTGATGGTTGCGCGCATACTCCCGTGCAGCTTCCGCCAGTTGGCTGGCCAGCGCCGGTTCGTCCAGCAGGCGCACAATTCCCTCGGCCAGAGCCTCGGCGCTTTCACCGGCCAGGTAGTGCGCCTGCGCCTCGACCGCCAGCCCGGACACGCCCTGGGCGGTGCTCACCAGCGGCAGGCCGGCGGCCATGGCTTCCAGCACTTTGAGTTTGGAGCCGCCGCCATGGCGCAGCGCGGCGACAAAACCTGCGCAACGGCGCTGCAAGGCGCTCAGGTCGGGGACAAAACCCTGCCAGTCAATACGTTCGTCCGGCCAGCGCTCGCGCCAGTGTGCGGGCAAGCCGAAGCCGGCCACCGCCAGGCGGGCAGTGGGGCACTGCAACCAGACCCGGGGGAAGATATCGTCGAGCAGCCACTGCACCGCATCGAGGTTCGGCGCGTATTCGTAGTTACCGACAAACAGCAGGCGCTGGCTCTGCGGGTCGGCGCTGACGGCGCTGAACGCGCGGCTGTCGACCCCATTGACCACCACGCTTACCGGTGTGGCGGTCAGTTGGCCGATGGCCTGGGCATCGGCTTGGGTCACGGCCACCACATGGCAGGCTGCATCAAACGCTTTGCGTTCCCACTGCTGGCAACGCCATTGGTCGTAGCGCACGAACAGTCCGGCCCATTTGGGGAAGCGGTCATAGGTGGCACCGCCCAGGCTCGATTCCAGGTTGTGCTCGGTGAGCACGAAACCCTGCGATTGCTGGCGCAGGATAGTGAGGTACGGTTGCAGGCTGTAGCTGTGCTCGACCTGGATCACATCCCAGGTTTCGTCCAGCAGTTCGCGAAAGCGCGCCTGCAACGCCGGGGACAGGCCATTGACCGTGGTCAGCAGCGGCCAGGGCGCAAACACCCCGGCAAGCAGGGTCATGGGGTGTTTCAGCGGCCGGCGCGGCACTACGACCAGGCGTTCGAGCAAGGGCTCAAGGGCGGCGTGCACGGCAGCATCGGCCGGAGTTTTCGATTGCACCAGCAAAGTGATGCGATGCCCGCGCTCACTCAAGGTGCGCAGCAAATGGTACTGCCGGGTCTTGCCGCCGCTGGTCATCGGCCACGGCAGATAGGGCACAATCCACAGGATTCTCACGTGCAGCTCTCCATGCCTGGGCGTGCTACCACACCACTATCTGTAACGTCGGTTTCACCGGGGGGCGAATGCCGTTGTAGTCGTTAAGGGTCTGCCTAGCGCCGGTCAGCGGGTCCAGCAGTTCGGCGCGCTGGATCTCGGGCAAGTGCAGGCTGGTGCCTTTGGCGCTCCAGTACATCAACAGGCGTTTGCCGTCGTCGCGGGTCCAGGCCACGCTGTACAAGGTGTTTGGCACATCCTTGAGCCGCGGCGTGGCGCCGGGCTTGAGGCGCGGGCCGGTGATGTCGAGGAAGCGGGCGAGGGCGTTGTAGACCGGCTTCGGTTCGCCGTTGAGGTCCAGCAGGCCGTAGTGCTGGTCACGCACGGAGGCGCGCGCATCCAGGTCGGACAGGGCAAACAGGAAGATCTTCTGGTAGTCCTGGGACGCCATCAGCGCCAGGCGGCGCAAGGTGAAATCGGCCTGGCCGTCGACGCCGATCAGGTCCTGCATCTCCTTGGGCCCGGCATAGCTGGACCAGCCCCATTCGGTAGCCCAGACATCCTTGACCCCGGCACCGTGCAGCATCGCATTGAGTTGGTCACCGCGCAGCAGCACTTCATTCTTGCCCGGCTCGTCGGTTTCCGGGGTCATCGAGTACGGGTGATAGGCCGCCACCATGCCCAGGCTTTGCACGCCGAGCGCGCCGAGCGCTTCAAACATCAGGGTCTTGCCACGCGGCGGCATCTGGCTGTAGTAGGCCATGCCGCCCATCACCTGGATCTTGTCCGGTGCGGCGATATTCAGTGCCTGATGACTGGCCAGCAGCAAGCGCCCGTATTCTTCGGCGTTGACCTTGGGGCGCCAGTTATTGGGCAGGTTCTGTTCGTTCCACACCTGCCAGGCGTTGATATTCGGGTAGCGCTTGGCCAACAGGGCCAAGCGCAGGGCATACACGCTGGAATCCCGGGGCCGGTACTGGTCCTGGAACTCCGCGCCCGGGGGGGCCGTGGTGATAAACGGCGCCGAGCCCACCAGGTAGAACACCGAGCGGATCTTCTCGGCGGTCAGGGTGCGGTCCAGTTCGTCGAAGGTGCTCAGTTGGTAATCTTCTTCCTTGGGTTCCAGGCGGTCCCAGTGCAGGTCGACGCGCACCCAGTCCAGCCCCAGCTTCTGGTATTGGCGGATCTGCTTTTGGTACTGCTCGGGCTTGAACCACAGAAAATGCGCGTTCACCCCCAAGAACTCGCGCCAGACCACGGTGCGCTGGGGCGCCAGGTTGACCGGCTCCGCGTCGACCTTTTCACTAAGCAGTAGCGCGCCGCCCACGGCCAGGGCGAGGACCAGTGGCAGGTAGCGCCACATTGGGCGAGTAGACGAAGGGTTCATCACAAAGGCTCCTTGACTGCGGCCTGGAACATCTCGGCAAAGCGTTGGGCGGTGCTGGCCCACTGACGCTGCCGGCCGATGTCGGCAGCGTGGTCGGCCCACTGGCGGGCCTGTTGCGGGTCGAGGATCAGGCGGTTCAGGGCATCGCTCAACGAGGCGATATCCCCCTGTTGATAGGTGATGCCATTGCCAGCGGCGACTTCTTCGGCAAAGGCGCGGGCATTGGAGGTAATCACCCCGCGCCCGCAGGCATTGGCCCAGGACAGTGCGCCACTGGTGCCACGCATCTGCCCCAGGAAACCGAGTTTTTTCGATTCGCGGTACGGCAGCACCAGCACATGGTGGGCCTGGAGGGTGTGGGGAATGTCCGCCGAAGGCAGGTCCAGTTGCCAGTCCACCACATCGCCCAGGTGCAGGGTGGCGATCAGTTGGCGCAGGCCATCGAGGTAATTGCCGGCCGGGTCGAAGGTCATTTCCGGCGCGGTGCCACCGGCCAGGGTCAGGCGCACCTGGCCACGGCATTGCGGGTGGGCGGCCAGGGAGCGGGCCAGGGCCTGCAGCAGGTCCTCGATGCCCTTGCCACGGTAGATAAAGCCGAAATACAGCAGGCGCAACGGTTGCAACGGCGGCAAGGCCACGGGGGCGATGGGCAGGTTGCCGTGGGCAATCACCGCCACTTGCTCAGGCCTGAGCCCCATGCGCTGGCGCAGGCAATCGCCACCCAGGCGGGTGAGGGTGATCAGGCGGCGCAGGCTTTTGGCCAGGCGCCGCTCTTCGTACAGGGTCAATGGGTCAGCCAGCAACGCCGCGGCCTGGGGCAGCGGGTGGGGCAGGCGTTCAAGCAGGGTCAGCGGGAAAAACAGCTTGGCCCGGCGCCAGATCAGGCGCTCCGGGTCGTGTACGGTGGCAGTCAACGGCAACTGCGGCTGGGCCCGGCGCAGGTAGTCCAGGGCCTGGAACTCGGCAAAGCGCCCGCCGCCCAGCTCGGCATGCACCAGGTCCACGCCGCGCCAGTCAAAGGCATGCAGGCGCTGCAACTGTTGCGCCAGGTCCAGGCAACCTTCCAGGGGCGTCAGCACCTCCAGGCCCCGTTCGCGCAACGCGCTGCGCAAGTGCGCAGCGTAGTCGGCGATCCCGGTCTGCTCGGGGGGCAGTGGCGCCAGTAACACAATGCGCATCAGGCCGCACCGCGCCAGCTGTTGAGCCGCGCCAGGACAGTGGCCGGCACTTCAAAACGGCGGCGGTTGAGGATCATCCCGTCGACTTTGCCGAATGCGGTGGTCAGCAGCGACAGAGCGTTCTCGATGGTCGGCACGGTGCTGGTGCGGGCTTCAATCACCAGCACAATCTGCTCAGCGCGGCGCAGGGTAAGGAACGCCTGCGGGTTGGACGACAGGGCCGAGGCATCCAGCAGCAGCACTTCACCCGGCTTTGCCGCTTCAGTGCCGTTGACCGAGACCCGGTGGCCGCGCTCTTCGAGCAGGCGCTTGAGTTGCTCGATGATAAAACTCACGCCTTCGCCATGCCGTGCCGAGGTCAGGCCCAGGGCAAAGCCCTCGCTGGCGATGCGCTCGGCGGGCAGCAGGCTGTACAGGCGATAGATGCTGGCGGTGAGGGCGGCCGGCGTGGCGTGTTGCGCATCGGGGATGCTGCTCCACAGCGGTACACCGAACATTTCCTGCAGGCGCGCGCCATCGTGGATGCGCTGGTCCAGCAGGTACAGCACGTAGATGGTCAGCAAGCCGACGGCCAGGCCGGCAGGAAGGGTGAACAGCAGAATCAGCAGGCTCTTGGGAAACACGCGCGCCGGGTTGAGGGTGGCGTGCTCGATCAGGGCGATATTGCTGATCTGGCTGCTGTCCAGCTCGTGGTCAATGCGCGCCTGCTCAAGGTTTTCCGAGTACAGCGCGTAGCTTTTCTCGGCGGTGCGCAGTTGCTGGGACAGCTTGTTCAACTCAGGTTCATCGGTCATCGCCTGGTCACGCTGGGCGCGCAGTTCGGCAAGGGTCTTCTCGTAGTTCTCGATTTCCCCGGCCAGTTTGCGCTCCTGCAACTGGGCGTCGATGATCTGTTGCTTGACGTTGATCACCAGGCTGTTGGGCGCGGTGTTTTGCGAGCGCTCCAGGCGTGTGGCTTCCTGGGCGCTGAGGGCTTCGAGGTCGCGGATGTTCTGCTCGATCTGGTTGACCTGCGGCGTGTTCGGCAGATAGGTGCGCAGCAGGCGCGCCCGTTCCACTTGCAGGGTATTGAGCTGGCGCTTGAGGTCCAGCTGGGTCGGGTTGAGGCTGGTTTCCCGGCCCGTGACCACTTCGGCCGGCTGGTTCTTGATCTGCTGGCTGGCGTTGGCCAGGAAGCTGCGGATCCCGGCGATCTGGTTTTGCGCGGTGACCTTGGCGTCGGTGATGCGGTCGATCTGGTTGGTCAGGTTTTTCAGGCGCGCGTCCACGCTGATCGAGTCGATCTGCTTCAGGCGGCCCTGCAGTTCATCCTTGAGCCCCTGGATATTGGTCGCGACCTTGCTGCGTTCGGTTTCATAGAAGGTATGCAGGCTCTTGCGCCCGAGAATCCGCGCGCGCTCTTCCAGGTAGGCATCGACCCAGGTCTCGACGACTTTTTGCGCGATGGCCGGATCGTCCCAGGTAAAGGAAATCTCGATCACCGAGGAGCCCGGTTCGTGGCCGGCTTCAAAGTTCTTTTCCAGCTTGGTCGCCAGGCGTTCCAGCGGGCTTTGCTTCTCGACCAGGCCGACGAATTGCAGGACGCTGCGCACCGCATTGAGCACGTCGCCGACGGCTTTCTTGACGTAGAACTTGGTGACTTTCCAGAAGCCCTGTGGCGGCTCTGAAGTCATTGCCAGGTAGCGCTCGGCCACGATATGCACAATGGGCCGGCCGGTGAGCATCTTCTCCTCATCGACAATCGGGTCGTGCTGGGTGCTGGGGGCAATCAGCGTCTGGCGGTTGGCGGCTTCGATCGGCAAGGTGGTGTTGTCCCGCCCTGGCTTGACCAGCAAGCGCGCGTCGGACTCGTAGCGCGCCGGCAATAGGAAGGCACCCAGCACGGCCACCACAATCGTGGTGATCACGGCCAGTTTGAATTCGCGGCGGAAGATGAAAAACAGCCGCAAAAGGTCGCGTAGAGAGCGGATTTCGATCACAGGATCACTCCATTGAGGGGAATGTGAAAACTCATTAGAGATTTAGGGTGCGTTTGGATAAGCGCTAAAAACTGCATACCGCACCATTCCCACATGTATTGCCGCTGTTTTTTACACCCGTGTCGTTGAGCTGATAGTTCAAGCCCAGGCCAACCCCTTTGCTAACCGGAAACAACTTGGTGAAGTACATGTCCACCGCTTCCACCGTGGCACCAATCGTTGACTGCGGTACGTAAATCAAATCGCCACGTTGCAAGGCGACTCGTGGGTGATTCGGGTTAGTCAACATGCTCTCCAAGTTGATGAAGTACATATTGTATTTGCCGTTGGGACCGGTACGGAGTAGCGCAATGTTGGAGCTGTCCGCCGACGGCAACACCCCCCCTGAACTGAGCAACGCCTGCTCCACACTGACATTACCCGCCAGGTCGAAAAACGCCGGGCTAGGCACCGCACCGCCGATAAACACCTTGTTGCTCGGGGCGCTGGCGATGTTCACGGTCACCGCCGGTTCACGGTAGATGCGCTTGTACTTGTCGGTGATTTCCTTGCCCAGGTCTTCCGGGGTGCGCAAGGCCGCCTTGACCCGACCGATGTTGGGAATAGAGATCACGCCGTCGGGGCGCACGACGAACACGCTCATGTCGTCGGTCGCCGCCGGCTCCTGGGCATCGCGCACGATGCGCAGCAAGTCGCCGCTCTGGATCAGCACCTGCGGGGGCGGCAGGTCGGCCAGGGACAGCGCCGCCTGGTGGCCGGCCTTGAGCGTGTTGTTATCAGGAAGCGGCACCCGCGCAGGGGTCGAACAACCCGCCAGCCAGATCGAGGCACTCAACAGGCTGAACAAGGTAAGACGGGAACGTCGGTTGGTAGTCTTCATGACGGCTCAAGTCCAGTAGGTGGAAAACATGCCCAGGCGCTGCTTGAGCGATTTAGGCAGGTAGCGTTCAAGGTGGCCGAGGCGATAGCCCAGCCATTTAAAGGCACTACGCACCACCACTTCGGGGGCGCGGTGCAAGGCGTTGGCCTCGCGCAAGGCTCGCAATTCGGCCAGTACATAGCGTTTACCTTCACCGCCGGCATCGCCGAAGGCCTGGCGGATCCACGGCTCGCGGCCATAGAACACACCAATGTCGAAGTAGCGGTGAAACTCATCCATGAGTCGGTAATCGTGGGAGTGGTAGACCTGGGCGCTGGCGGCGTACTGCACCTTCCAGCCCGCCAGCAACAGGCGCGCGGCGACGTAGGCGTCCTCGCTGCCGATCACATCGGCCGGGAAGCCGCCCACCGCTTGCAGGGCGCTGCGCCGGTACACGGAAAACGAGTCGGAGCTAAAGCAGGTCTTGATCCCCAGTTGCGGCGCATCGGCCAGGCTTTTGCTGCGGCTGTGGGCCGGGTAGTTGAAGTGCCGCGACTGCGCGCCCAGCACGCCCGCGCCGGGGTGCGGCAGTTGCCGGCCATAGGCGACGCCGTTGAGCGGGTCCTGTTGCAGCTCGGCGAGCAGCTTGGCGAAGGTCTCGGGCTCGGCCGGGATCGCGTCCTGGGTCATCACGATCAGCGCGTCGCCGCCCACCTGCTCGCTGGCCCAGCGCCGGGTGCCGCCGTGGTTGAAGTCGCGCGCGGCGATCACTTCGACACGCGCGCCAAACGCGCGAAAGCGCGCCACCGTGTCATCGCTCGAGGCGCTGTCCACGACCAGCATTTCGTCGGGTTGCAGGGTCTGCATGCGCAGCGCCGGCAGCAGCCGGTCGAGGTGGCCGGCGGCGTTGCGGGTCGGGATGATCAGGGACGTACGCATCAGGGCTTGGGCTCGCTGGCGGGCGCACGGCCGTAGATGTCGTCGAAGCGCACGATGTCGTCTTCGCCCAGGTATTCGCCGCTCTGCACCTCGATCATCACCAGGTCGATGATGCCGGGGTTGGTCAGGCGGTGTTTGTGCCCGGCGGGAATATAAGTGGACTCGTTCATGTTGAGCAGGATCTCGCGCTCGCCATTGGTAATCATGGCTGCGCCGCTGACCACCACCCAGTGTTCGCTGCGGTGGTGGTGCATTTGCAACGACAGCGAGGCCTTGGGCTTGACCACGATGCGCTTGATCTTGAAGCGGGTGCTTTCCTCCAGCACGGTGTAGGTGCCCCAGGGCCGGGTGACGGTGCGGTGCAGGCTGAAGGCCGGATGGTTCTGGCGCTTGAGCTCGGCAACGATATGGCGCACATCCTGGCTGCGGTTGGCGTCGGCGATCAGGAGCGCGTCGGGGGTGTCGACGATAATCAGGTCGCGCACCCCGACCGCGCCCAGCACGCGCTTGGGCGAATCGATATAGCAGTTGTGCACATCGTGCAAGATCGCTTCGCCATTGATCTGGTTGCCGTTGCCGTCACTGGGGGTCAACTGGCGCAGGGCTTCCCAGGAGCCGATATCGCTCCAGCCGATATCACAGGGCACCACGGCGACCTGGGTGGATTTCTCCATCAGGGCCACATCAATGGCGATGTCCGGCGCGCTGCCAAAGCCTTGCGGGTTCAGCTCGCGCTGGCGGCTGCTGCTGTTCTGCAGGCTGGTGCTGTGTTCCAGCGCCGCCCTGGCCGCGTCCAGCACGGCCGGGGCGTGGGTCGCCAGCTCTTCGAGCACGGTGGCGGCCTTGAAGCAGAACATCCCGGCATTCCACAGGTGCTTGCCGCCGTCCAGGTAGGCTTGGGCGGTGGCCAGGTCGGGTTTTTCCACGAAACGCTGGACACTAAAGCCCTGGGCCAGGGCCGGGCCTTGTTCGATATAGCCAAAGCCGGTCTCGGGGCGGTCGGGCTGGATGCCGAAGGTCACCAGGTAGCCGGCGTCGGCCAAGGCGCGGGCCTGGGCCACGGCCTTGGCGAAGGCACTTTCATCGAGGATCAGGTGGTCGGCCGGCATCACCAGCAACTGCGCGTCACCACCGAAAAACTCCTGCACGTGCAGGGCGGCGACCGCGATGGCGGCGGCGGTGTTGCGGCCGAACGGTTCGAGCAGCAGATCCAGGCCCAATTGGGCGGTGTTGACCGCGCGGTAATCGTCGAGGGTGCGGAACAGCAGGTCGCGGTTGGTCACCGTCAATACGCTGTCGACACCTGGCAGGTGGCTGGCGCGCAGAAAGGTTTTCTGCAACAGGCTCTGGTCGTCGCGCATGCGCATGAACGGCTTGGGCATGTTCTGCCGCGAAACCGGCCACAGCCGCGTGCCCGAGCCACCGGAAATAATGCAGGGAATCAATCCGTTGAGGGGGTTCATCAATAGACTTCCTTGGTAGAAAGGACGGCCGGGATCGTCAAGAAAACGATGTACAGGTCAAACCACACCGACCATTTGGCGATGTATTCCAGGTCGTATTCGACCCGTTTCTGGATCTTGAACAGGGTGTCGGTTTCACCGCGGTAGCCATTGATCTGCGCCCAGCCGGTGATGCCCGGCTTGACCCGGTGCCGCGAGCTGTATTCGCTGACCGCTTCCTCGAACGGAATCCCGGCGGCCTTGGTGGCGGTGGCATGAGGGCGCGGACCGACCATCGACATATTGCCCAGCAGCACGTTGAACAACTGCGGCAGCTCGTCGATGCTGGTCTTGCGGATGACGCGCCCGACGCGGGTGATGCGCGGGTCGCGGCGGGTGGTCTGGCTCTCGGCATTGAAGTCGGTCTGCTCCACGTACATCGAACGGAACTTGAACACCCGGATCAGGTTGTCGTTGTAGCCATAGCGCTTCTGGCGAAACAGCACCGGGCCCTTGGAGTCGAGTTTGATGGCCAGGGCGGTCACCAGCATGATCGGTGAAAACAGCAGCAGGCTGACGCTGGCCAGCAACAAGTCTTCGCAGCGCTTGATAAAGGGCGACCAGCCGCGCAGCGGCAATTGCGATGTGTTGAACATCAGGATGCCGCCGACATCGGTGATGCGGTTATGGCCATAGCGCAGGGCGGCCATGTCCGGCACCAGCATGACGTTGACCGACATCTGCCGCAGGCGCTTGACCAGCCCGTTGACGCGCTGTTCGGCAGCCCAGGGCAGGGTGATCATCACCTGGTTGACCTGCTCGGAGCGGATCAGCTTTTCCAGGTCGCGGGTATTGCCCAGCAACGGCAGGCTGCTCAATTCCTTGGGAATGCGTTCGGTGCGGTCGTCGATAAAACCGATCAGGCCGGAGCGGATATCACTGTTGCGCGACAGGTGTTCGGCCACATGGAGGGCGGTGTCGGTAAAGCCGAGGATCACCGTGCGCTGCAGGAACTTGCCGTTCTTCATCAGGTTGCGGTACAGGCGCAGCATCAGGATGCGTTCCACGCCAAACAGCACCAGGCTCAGGGAAAACCAGAACATCAGGTTGCGCGGGCTCAACTGCGGGAACAGCAGCAGGATCTGGTACATGAACAACAGGATGCAAAACGCCGAGATCCACGCGACCAACATCACGCGAAAACGCAGGCGATTGCTGAACAGATCCTCGGAGTACACCCCCAGGGCCTGGAACAGAATGATGGTCAGGATCGCAAAAAACAGCAGCAGGCCGAGGTAGTGGTTACGCATTTGCGGGTCGACCGGATCCGGGTAGAACAACAGGATCATTGCCGGCAGGACCGCTGTCAGGCCGTGGAGTAATTTGACGAAAACCACAAAGAATTCAACAAAACCGGTACGAGTCAGAAACAGACTGTCGACTGACGACTTCTCACGCATAAATCATCCCTCAATACAACCACCAGGACTTCCCTGTTCTATTTGCTCATCCATAAGGCAGTTCTGCTTTATAAGTGGCGCAAGGCGAACGACTGCTTTCGCTGGGTCACGGGCAATTACCTGTCTGGGTGCAGGTATTTGCTAAGTAATGTCTAAATGATGGCTTCCTTCGAATATGTCGTCAAGGTTTTGACTTTATTTAAAGGTCGGTGCCATCGAGTTTCATAAGATACTCTTGTGGTGACGGTTTGTTGACATTCTTTGTCGGTTTTCTCAGATTTATCGAGAATGAGTAATGGCTTTTTGGGGTGTAGGAATAAAGGCGGGAATCACCCTGACGGGCAGGAAGCCCTTTCTTGACGGGGGAAGGAGCCAGCAAACCGGCCCCTACAGGGGGGGATCAGAAGTCGCCCTTGAGGCTCACCGTGAAATTACGCGGCTCACCATAGAAGTTACCCCAGGACGCGGTGCCTTCGCTGGCGGCGTATTGGGTGTCTTGCAGGTTGCGGCTGTGTTGGCGATGTCCATGTATGAACCCCGGTTCTGCTGGCTGACCACTGCCCGGCGGCGTGCGTATAGGCTGGTATCCGTGGCTGGGGTAGGACTAATCTACGGTTTTCCCTGGCGGATGAGTTGAGCATGATCGATCTCGCAACCCTGGCGGTTTTCTCTGGTTCCGTGCTGCTGTTGCTATTGTCACCCGGACCGAACATGGCCTTTGTCATCAGTCATGGGGTGAGCTATGGCTGGCGTGGCGGGGTGGCGGCCGGCCTGGGGATCGGGGTGGCGGACCTGCTGTTGACCGCATTGACCGCCACCGGCGTCACGGCCCTGGTGGCCAGTTGGCCGCCGGCCTTTGACCTGATCCGTTATGCCGGCGTGGTCTACCTGCTGTGGCTGGCGTTCAAGACCCTGCAGAAAAAGCCATCCCTGGACACCGCCCAGGTTGAGCGGGTCCGTCTGGGCGGGGTGTTTATGCGCGCCATGCTCAACAGCCTGCTCAACCCCAAGGCGCTGCTGTTTTTCATGGTATTCCTGCCGCAGTTCGTCAAGCCCGAGGCCGGTCCCATTGCCTTGCAATTGGTGCAACTGGGCCTGGTCCTGACCTTGATTGCCGGGGTGTTTCACGCGGTGCTGGGGATTTTTGGCGGGGCGATCAGCCGGTATTTTGCCGGCAGTGCCAGGACCGCCGGCTTGCAGAAGTGGGGCCTGGCTACGGTGTTGACGGTGCTGGCCGTGCGCCTGGCGTTGATGCCACGTACCTTGTAGACGACAAGCCCGCTCCCACAGGGGAAAATAGTTCGGCCTTCAGCCCAGCCGCGCCGCCGCCCGCGCGGTAATTTCGCCCCGGGTCTTGCGTGATTCAGTCGTGCGCTTATTGGCCTCGTCCAGCACAGACCGTGGTGCGGTGTCCGGCTGGCCGGCATTGAAGGGCGGGGCCGGCGCATATTCCAGCTGCAACTGCACCAACTGCGCCGCTGCTTCGCTGTACAACTCGGCGGCCAGGGTCAGGGCAAAGTCGATCCCTGCCGTGATGCCGCCGCCGGTAAATAGATTGCCATCTCGCACCACACGTTCCTGGACCGGGATCGCGCCAAGGGTGGCCAGCATGTCGTGATAGGCCCAGTGCGTGGTGGCCCGCCGCCCGCGCAGCAAGCCCGCCGCGCCCAGCACCAGCGCGCCGGTGCACACCGACGTCACATAACCTGCAGTCCGGGACTGCGCCCGCAGAAAGTCCAGGGTCGGCTCATCCTCCATCAACGGCCCAACCCCCGAGCCGCCCGGCACGCAGATCACATCCAGGGCCGGGCAGTCGTCGTAGGTGATGGTCGGCGCCAGCACCAACCCGCTGCTGGAGGTGATCGGCGCCAGGTCTTTGCAGATCAGGTGCAGCGCCACATCCGGCAAGGACGCCAGCACGTCGTAAGGGCCGGTGAGGTCCAGTTGCTGGATGCCGGGGAACAACACAAAGCCGATCTGCAAGGTCATGGTCAAACTCCAGGAAAGGGATGGACGGCTTCACTCTAGTGGCCTAGGCTTTGGCGTATACGCCATTGAGCCCACGAATCGCGCCAATCATGCCGAAAATCATCCATGTGCTCGCCTTTGCCAATGTGCAAGTGCTCGACGTCACCGGGCCCTTGCAAGTGTTTGCCTCGGCCAACGACCTGGCGCGCCAGCAAGGCTTGCCGCTGCCCTATGCGGTCAACGTGATTGCCGCCCAGGCCGAGCCGGTGATGACCTCTGCTGGCCTGGCCCTGGTGGCCGAGCCATTGCCTGGCGCCGAGACGCCCTGCGACACCCTGGTGATCGCCGGCGGCTGGGGCGTGTATGGGGCGGCCGAGGACCCGCAACTGGTGGCGTGGGTGCGGCAGAAAGCCACGCAGTCGCGGCGCATGGCCTCGGTGTGCACCGGCGCCTTCCTGCTGGCCGCCAGTGGCCTGTTGGACGGCTGCCGTGTCGCCACCCACTGGACGCGCTGCGAGGAACTGGCGCGCAAATACCCCAGGCTGCAGGTCGAGGCCAACCCGATTTTTATCCAGCAGGGCTCGCTCTGGACCTCGGCGGGGGTCACGGCCGGTATCGATTTGTGCCTGGCCCTGGTGGAAGAGGACCTGGGCCGCGCAGTGGCCCTGGACGTGGCGCGGCACCTGGTGGTGTTTCTCAAGCGCCCCGGTGGGCAGGCGCAGTTCAGCGTTACCCTGTCCCTGCAAAAGGGCGGCAGCCGTTTCAGCGAATTGCACGCCTGGATGGCCGAACACCTGCACCTGGACTTGAGCATCCCGACCCTGGCGGCTGCGTGCGGCATGAGCGAGCGCAGCTTTGTGCGTCACTACCGCGCCGACACCGGCCAGACCCCGGCACGGGCGGTGGAACTGCTCCGCGTGGAAACCGCACGCCGGCAACTGGCCGACAGCGCCGTGGCAATCAAGCGCATCGCCGCGCAATGTGGCTTTGGCAGCGAAGAAACCATGCGCCGCAGTTTTATCCGCGCCTTGTCGATCACCCCGCAGCTTTACCGCGAGCGGTTTTCGGCACCGGCCTGAGTCTGTTCCAGCAATTCAAACAGGGCTTCCAGCGTGGCTTGCGGTGCTTCCTGGGGAATATTGTGGCCGACCCCGGCGAGTACCCGGCGCCGATAAAACCCGCTGAAATTGCCCACGTCGTCATCCACCTCGGGCGCCGGGCCGACCCCGTCGTCGGCGCCGCACAGCGAAATGCTTGGCACCGCAATCGGCGGCGGCTGCACCAGCGCCTGTTCAATCCCTTCCAGCGCCGGATCACCCTCGGCATACATAAAGCGATGGCGATAGGAGTGGATCACCACCTCGACAAAATCCGGGTTATCAAATGAGGGTGCCGTTTGCGGGTAAAGGCTTGGCCCCTCGGCCCAGGAGGGCGACCAGAGTGACCACAACAGCTCACACAACTCGCGGCGGTTAGCGGTCAGGCCATCGACGCCCCGTTGGGTGTGGAAGTAGAACTGGTACCACAACCGATGCTCGGTGACCGGCGCGCGTGGCTGGATGGACTGGGCAATATCTTGAATGTTGTAGCCATCGCCCGTGACCAGGCAGCGCACACGCTCGGGCCAAAGCGCCGCGACAATGCACGCGGCGCGCCCACCCCAGTCATACCCGGCGAGGGCGGCCTGCTCGATGGACAGGGCGTCCATGAAATCCAGCAGGTCCTTGGCCAGCGCCGCCTGTTGGCCGGAGCGCGGCACCTGGGCGTGGGCAAAACGGGTCGGGCCATAGCCGCGCAGGTAAGGCACCAGCACGCGGTAGCCAGCCTCGGCCAGCACCGGCGCAATGGCATCGTAGCTGCGGGGGTCATAGGGAAAACCATGCAGCAGGATCACCACCTCACCCCCGGCCGGGCCATGGGCTTCGTAGGCGATGTCGAGCATGGGCGTGCGGATAGACAGCAGCGCGATCGAGGGGCTCATCGGGACTCCTTTCGGGTCACAGCAGTGAGCCTGGACTTTAGCGCGAAACCGCGATGTGTTCACGGGCCCAGCGCGGGTTCTTGAATAGAGGAGGGACAGCTCCCACAAGGGTTTTGCTGCGCTGCTCGATTCTTAAGGCTGCCACACGTTTTTCTGCCCACTCAACTTGCGATCCAGAAACGTCGCCGCGCTGATCAACGCCAAATGGCTCAAGGCCTGCGGGGTGTTGCCCAGGTGCCGTGCCTGGCTGTCGAATTCCTCGGCATATAACCCCAGCGGGTTGGCATAGCGCAACAGTTGCTCGAACTCCAGATGGGCCTTTTCCACTTGCCCCGCGCGCGCCAGGCATTCGACATACCAGAATGAACAGGCGGTAAACGCACCTTCGGTGCCTTGCAAGCCGTCGATCTGGCTGTCGTCATTGCGGTAGCGGTACACCATGCCGTCGCGCACCAGGCTTTTCTGGATCGCCTCCAGGGTCGACAACCAGCGCGGGTCGGTGGCCGCGACGAAGCGCACCAGCGGCATCAACAGCATCGAGCCATCCAGGGCCGTGCTGCCGATATGCTGCACGAAATGCCCGCGTTCCTCGTTCCAGAAGTTGCTCCAGATGTCTTCATAAATCGCCTGGCGGGTCTGGTCCCAGCGGGCGAAGGGCGCCGGCAATGAGCGTTTGGAGGCCAGGCGGATGGCGCGGTCGAGCGCCACCCAGCACATCAGCCGCGAGTGCAGGAAGTGATGCTGTTCGCCGCGCATTTCCCAGATGCCGACGTCTTTCTGGTTCCAGGTCTCGCACACCTGGTCCACCACTTCCCGGGTGTGTTTCCAGCCCTCATGGGAGATGGCCTCGCCGTACTTGTTGACCAGGTACACCGCGTCCATCAGTTCGCCAAAAATGTCCAGTTGCACCTGGTCAACGGCCCCGTTGCCAATGCGCACCGGCTGCGCGCCGCCGTGGCCGCGAAGGTGAGGCAACTCGGTTTCCGGCAACTGTTGGCGGCCGTCGATGCCATACAGGATGTTGATTTTCATCGGCCGCCCCTGGCAGTCGCTGACGCGTCCGCGCAGCCAGCGCATGTAGTCATTGGCTTCCTGGACAAAACCCAGGCGCATAAAGGCGTAGACGGTGAATGAGGCGTCGCGGATCCAGGTGTAGCGGTAGTCCCAGTTGCGTTCGCCGCCGGGGGCTTCCGGCAGGCCGAAGGTGGCCGCTGCGAGAATCGCGCCGTGTTTGCGCGAGGTCAGCAGTTTCAGGGCCAGGGCCGAGCGATTGACCATTTCGCGCCAGCGCCCGCGGTAGTTGGACTGGGCCAGCCAGCCCCGCCAGAAGGCCAGGGTGCGCTGCAGGCACAGGTCGGTGCCGCGGCTGTCGACGCGTACATCGTCGAGGGCGCCGAGAACAAATTCGGCGCCCTGGTCCTGGTCCAGGGTAAAGCAGGCGACGGCGGCATCGTCCTCGATCTGCACGGGCAGGCTGCTGGCCAGGCGCAGGCCGGGCAGGCCCGGGGCTTTAAAGCACACGTCGGCGTTATCCGCCGTGGCCCGGGTGGGGGCCCGGGCATAGTCATGGCGTACCGCGCAGCGCATATGCACGGTGGCCTTGCCGCTGATCACCCGCACCCGGCGGATCAGCAGGGGCAGGTCATCGACGTCATCGCTGATGCTCAGCAGGTCGGTGATTTCCACCACCGCCTCATCACTCAGCCAGCGGGTTTGCAGGACGTTGGTGTCCGGCAGGTAGATCTGTTCCCGGCGCGCCCCGGGCAGGTCCGGGGTGAGCTGGAAGATCCCGGCGGCGGGGGCGTCCAGGAGCGAGCAGAAGATCGACGGGCTGTCGAATTCCGGCCAGCAGAAAAAGTCGATGCTGCCCTGGTCGTTGATCAGCGCCGCACTGCGCATGTCGCCGATGATGCCGTGGGCATCGATGGCACTTTGAGGTTCGTTGTTCAGATCGCGCATTGTCCACCCAACTTTTCTTCCAGGAGTCCCTTGAGCTGACTGACGGCGTGCGGCACAAGTTCAGCGGCTTGTCTGGAATGCGACGATGGCTGTCTATATCTATCGTTTTCGCCATGGGGCTTTTGGTTAGAATCTCCGGCTTAACGACGTGAGACGCTGCCCATGACAACTGCGCACCGGCCTTGGCTTGAGGCTTATGCTGACAATTACCGTAACGATGAAGTGGTGCATCCCCATTGTCATACCCAGGCGCAATTGATTCACGGTGTCTCCGGGGTGATGGTGGTCAGCACGGCCCAGGGCAGTTGGCTGGTGCCGTCCGGGCATGCGTTGTGGGTACCTGCCGGCACGCCCCACGAGATCCGCATGGCCGGCGAGGTGCATATGCGCACCTTGTTCCTGCTGCCCGAGGTGGAGCCGAGCCTGGGCCGGACCTGCCAGGTGATCGAGGTCTCGGCGTTGCTGCGCGAGCTGATCGTGGCGGCTACGCTGATTGCCGGCGAAGTCAACAGCCCGCGCTTGCAGGCCATGGTGGAGGTGATCCGCATGGAGCTGCTGGCCGCGCCGGTGGTGGCCATGCATGTGCCGGTGCCCGGCGAAGCACGGCTGGCCAAATTGTGTACCCGGTTTATCGGCAACCCGGCCGATGACAGCAGCCTGGAATCCTGGGCCGACACCCTGAATATGAGCGCGCGCACCCTGAGCCGGATCTTCCAGCGGGAACTGGGCATGAGCTTTGGCGAGTGGCGTAAACGCGCACGCCTGGCCTTGAGCCTGAAGTTGCTGGCCCAGGGCGCCTCGATCCTGGAAGTGGCGCTGGAACATGGTTACCAGAGCCCGAGTGCGTTCAGCGCAATGTTCCGGCGCTCGCTGGGTTATCCGCCGAGTCATTTCCGCCCCCGGGCCTGATGTTGCTTCATGTAACCCAATTGTCCATTTGGCGACGATACATGGCCTTGGCGCGGGCGAATCCGCCAGGGCGCGTGCCTACTCTGCAAAGCTCATTCTTCAGCGAGCTTTGTGATGCCCAGCCTTGTCGTTCATCCCCCCACTAGCAATCGATCCCCGGCAGCCCTGGCCCTGCTTCTGCTGGGCACGCTGGCCGGATGCAGTGGCCTGCCCGACGAGCCAGCAGCGCAGTTGACAGCCCAGGCGACGCCGCCTTTGTCCAGCGGGCCGGCGACCCAGGCGCTGCCCGCGCACTGGTGGCAGCTTTACCGTGACCCGCAATTGGATCTGTTGGTCGAGCAGGCCTTGAGCCACAACCAAGACCTTGAGGCCGCCGCCGCCCATGTCGACGCGTTATTGGCGCGCCTGGAGCAGGTTGAGGGCGAACGCCAACCCTCGACCCGCCTGGCCTACGGCGTAGGCTACGGCCGCAGCCGGGATGACCAGACCCTGGCCCAGGCCAGCGGGGAGCAGGCCGATGCCGAGTGGAGCCACGCCCCCGGGTTCTCCCTGAGCTACACCCTGGACCTGTGGGGTGAGATGCGTTACCGCCTGGCCGCCGCCCGCGCGGATGCGCAGGCGGCGCGGGCGCTGGAGGATGAATGGCGGGTGACGGTGGCCGCGCAGACCACACGGGCCTACGGCCAGGCCTGTGTCTATGCGTTCAGCCGCCAGGTGCAGCGCCATTCGGTGCAGGTGCTGGAGCGCAGTGTCGACGTCACTCGCCGGCTGCAGAAGGCCGGCGCGGCGACAGCGCTGGACCTGGCGCGCCTCAATGGCCTGCTGGAAGAAACCCGTGCGCCGCTGCCCCTGTTGGCTGCCCGCCATCAGGCGGCGCTGTATGAACTGGCGGTGCTCAGTGGCCTGCCGCCGTTGGCGGTGGCCCGGCAAACCTGTGCCCAGCGTCCGCAATTACAGGCGCCGCTGCCCGTGGGGGATGGCTGGGCGCTGGTGCAGCGGCGTGCCGATATCCGGCGTGCCGAGCGCCAGCTGCAATCGGCCACGCTGGCCATCGGCATCGCCCGCGCCGCACTGTATCCACGGGTGACGTTCGGTGCCGCGCTGGCGTCTTCCGCCAGCAGCCTGGGCAAGCTGGGGGACAATGAGGCGCTGGTGTATTCCGTGGGGCCGTTGCTGTCCTGGCGCTTTCCCCAGCGCGGCGTGGCCCGGGCCCAAGTGGGGCAACGCCGGGCCCAGGCGCGGGAGGCCCAGGCGCGTTTCGACGGCACGGTCCTCAGCGCCTTGAAACAGGTCGAGCAAGCCCTGGTGCTGTACCAGGCCGAACAGCAGCGCCGCCAGGCTCTGCAAGCCGCGCTGGACCACCGCCAGCAGGCGTTCGAGCTGGCCACCCGCAGTTATCGGGCCGGTGCCCTCGATGCCCTGCACCTGCTGGACAGCGAGCGCAGCCTGGTCACCCTGCAGGCCACCCTGGCCCGGGCCGACCTGCGCTTGATCAACCGTCAGATCGACCTGTTCCAGGCGCTCGGTGGCGGCTGGCAACGCGACGATCAACCTCAACCCTTACCCCTTGCTGCCCTTGGAGCCAAGCCATGAACCAGGCTGTTGAACCCGCGACCCTGCCATCCACCTCCGGCTTGATGGCGCGCCATCGCCGCGTACTGCTGACGGGCGCATCACTGGTGACGTTGTTGGGGGTGGGGTTGTTTGCCGGGTATTGGTGGCAGGTGGGGCGCTTCCTTGAAGAAACCGACGATGCCTATGTACGCGCCGATTGGGTGGCGGTCAGCCCGCGTATTGCCGGCTACGTGGCCCAGGTCCTGGTGGAGGACAACCAGCCGGTCAAGGCCGGGGATGTCCTGGTGCGTCTGGATGACCGCGACTTTATCGAGCAGTTGCGCAGCACCCAGGCCCGGTTGCAGCAGGCCCGGGCGGCGGCGACGGCCCGTCAGTCGAGCCTGCATACCCTCGATGCGCGTCTCGATGAGCAGCAGCAACGCATCGCCCAGGCCGAGGCGGCCTTGCATAGCAGCGAGGCCGAGGCCCAGCGCGCGCGCCTGGACTTTCTGCGCTACCGCGATCTGGTGGACCAGCAGATTGCTACCCGTGAGCGCCTGGAAACTGCCAGCGCCGGCCAGGCCAAGGCCCTGGCCGCCGTGACCCAGGCCCGTGCCCAAGTGGCCCGGCAGCAGGCCCAGTGCCAGGTGTTGCAGGCGCGCCGCCAACAGGCCCAGGCGCGGATTGCCGAATCCCAGGCCCGGGTGGGCGAGGCCCAGGCCAACCTGGCCCTGGCCCAGAATGCCTTGAATGACACGGCGATCCGCGCGCCGTTCGACGGGGTCGTGGGCCAGCGCAAGGTGCGTCGCCAGCAATATGTGATGCCAGGCCTGCCATTGCTGGCCGTGGTGCCGGTGGAGCAGGCCTATGTGATTGCCAACTACAAGGAAACCCAGTTGCAGCACATGGCCCCGGGGCAATCGGTGGATATTGCGGTGGACAGTTTTGCCGGCCAGCGCTGGCGCGGCCAGGTGGAAAGTATCGCCCCCGGTTCCGGCGCGGTGTTCGCCTTGTTGCCGCCGGACAACGCCACCGGCAATTTCACCAAGATCGTCCAGCGCTTCCCGGTGAAAATCCGCCTGGTCGAGGACGAGGCCAATGCGCCCGCCATCTTGCCGGGGATGTCGGTGATTGCCACGGTGGACACCCGTCCGGCCAGCCAGCAGGACCGGGCCCATGGTGGTTGATGCGCGCCCCGCGACCGTCTCGTTTCGCGCCTGGGTCGCGGTGATCGGTGGCTTGTTCGGGTGCTTCATGGCCGGCATGAACGTGCATGTCACCAGCGCCGCGCTGCCGGAAATCGAAGGCGCCCTGGGGGCCACGTTCGAGGAGGGCTCGTGGATTTCCACGGCTTACCTGGTGGCCGAAATCATCATGATCCCGCTGACGGCGTGGCTGGTGCAGGTGTTCTCGTTGCGGTGGGTGATGCTGTGGGGCTCCGGGGTATTTCTGGTGGCCTCGGTGGCGTGTTCGATGGCGCCGAACCTGCCGGTGATGATCATCATCCGGGTCATCCAGGGCGCGGCGGGGGCGGTGCTGATCCCGTTGTCGTTCCAGTTGATCATCACCGAACTGCCCGCCAGCAAGATCCCCCTGGGCATGGCCCTGTTCAGCCTGGCCAACAGTGTGGCCCAGGCGGCGGGGCCGTCCATGGGCGGCTGGTTGACCGATGTCTATTCGTGGCGCTGGATCTTCTACCTGCAACTGTTCCCCGGCGTTGCCCTGTTGGCAGCCGTGGCCTGGTCCATCGAGCGCCAGCCGATGAACCTGGGGTTGTTGCGCCAGGGCGACTGGCTGGGCATCGCCTGCATGGTGCTGGGGCTGGGGGCCTTGCAGATCGTGCTGGAGGAGGGCGGGCGCAAGGACTGGTTCGGCTCGGCCTTTATTGTGTGGATGAGCCTGGCGGCGGCGCTGGGCCTGGTGGTTTTTGTCGGCCGGCAAGTGTGGGGCGGCAAACGCTTTATCAACCTGCGGCTGCTGGCGCACTACAACTTTGGCGTGGCCAGCTTGGCGATGTTTATCTTTGGCGCCAGCACCTATGGCCTGGTGTTCCTAGTGCCCAACTACCTGTCACAGATGCAGGGCTATAACGCTAGCGAAATTGGCCTCAGCCTGATCGCCTATGGCCTGGTGCAACTGGTGCTGGCACCGTTCCTGCCACACCTGATGAAGTGGCTGAGCGCCAAGATCCTGGTGGCCTCGGGTTTCGCGATCATGGCCCTGGGCTGCTGGATGGGCGCGCATTTGTCGGCAGACAGCGCCAGTAACGTGATCATCCCGTCGATCGTGGTGCGGGGCATTGGCCAGCCGCTGATCATGGTGGCGCTGTCGGTGCTGGCGGTGCATGGGCTGGCCAAGGCCGAGTCCGGTTCGGCCTCGGCGGTGTTCTCGATGTTGCGCAACCTGGGCGGCGCGGTGGGCACGGCCTTGCTGGCGCAACTGGTGGTGGTGCGCGAGCAGGTGCATTCGGCGCGTATCGGTGAGTCGCTGAGCATCTTTGAACCGGCCTTGCAGCAACGCTTGCCGGGCGGCGGCCTGCTGCAGGAGCAATGGCCGGATCAGCAGCAAGTGCTGGGCTTGCTCGACCAGGGGGTGCGGCAGCAGGCCTTCTTGATGGCTTACAGCGATGCGTTCTACCTGGCGTGTGTGGCGTTGACGTTGTGTGCGGTGGCGGCGTTGTTGCTTCGGCGCACCTGATGGCTGTCGCGGGCTGTCAGCGCTGGGGTTTCAACCCCCGCAGCAGCAACTCCAGCCCTTGCAGCGCTTGCTCCAGGCATTCATCCGGGCGTTCGGCATGGGCAATCCATTGCGCCGTATCCACCAGGCTGCCATTGATCAAACGGGCCAGCGCCAGGCTGGGAGCCTGTTCAATCAACCCGGCGTGCATCAACCCCTCCAGCAGCCCGCGCAATGATTGGATGCATTGCTGCTGGGCTGCGGTATTTTCGCCAAGTACCGCCGGTGCATCTTGCAGCACGATGCGCTGGATCTCGGGGTCCTGGGCCATGCGCAGATAGGCGCGACAGCGTTCGCAAAAACCATTCCAGGGGTTGGCGGCCTGGGCGCTGATCTGCTGTAGACGCTCGTCCATTTCGTTGTCGAGTTGCGCAACCACCGCAGCCAATAGCCCTTTTTTATCGCCAAAGTGATGGTACAGCGCCCCACGCGTAAGGCCGGCGCGGGCGGTGAAATCATCCATCGAGGTATTGGCAAAGCCTTGGCTGGCAAAGGCCTGGCGGGCACTGGCCAGCAGGCGGGCGCGGGTTTGTTCGATCATCTCGGCGCGGGCTCGGCTCATGGGAAAACGCTCGCTATCGGCGGGTGAGTGGTTGACATACGCTGCGTATGTTACTCATTATTTGTCACATACGCAGCGTATATCTTTTCCCCGGATGGCATTGAATGGCACGCTCCAGGGTTCCCAGCAAGAGGTCACGCACCATGGCAAACCCCTACGCCGAGTTGTTCCAGGCGCCAGGTTCCAGGGCTTTTGTATCGGCCGGCATGCTCGCCCGCATGCCGATTTCCATGACCGGTATCGGCTTGATCACCATGTTGTCCCAGCTGCGCGGCGGCTATGGGTTGGCGGGCGCGGTGGCGGCGACGTTTGCCCTGGCCACGGCCTTTTGCGCGCCGCAGGTTTCACGGCTGGTAGACCGTTACGGCCAGGGCCGTGTATTGCCGGTGGCGGCCATGATCGGTGGTACTGCGCTGCTGTTGCTGTTGCTGTGCACCCGTTTGCAGGCACCGGACTGGACCCTGTTTATCTTTGCCGCCCTGGCCGGTTGCATGCCCAATATGTCGGCCATGGTGCGGGCGCGCTGGACCGCGATCTACCGTGGCCAGCCCCGGCTGCAAACGGCCTTTGCCCTGGAATCGGTGCTCGACGAGGTGTGCTTTATCCTCGGCCCGCCGCTGTCGGTGGGGTTGTGCGTGCTGCTGTTTCCCGAAGCCGGGCCCCTGGCGGCGGCGCTCTTGCTGGCAGTCGGCGTGACCAGTTTCGTCCTGCAAAAACAGACCGAGCCTGCGATCCATGCGCATCATGGCCCTCAGGGGCGCTGGTTGATCGCCTCCCCCAAAGTGTTGGTGCTGATGCTGCTGTTAATGGCCATGGGCACCATCGTCGGCGTGGTGGATGTGGTCAGCGTGGCGTTTGCCGAGCATCAGGGCCAACCGGCGGCCGCCAGTATTGTGCTGTCGGTGTATGCCATTGGCTCGTGCCTGGCCGGGTTGGCCTTCGGAGCCCTGCGCTTGACGATGCCATTGCACCGCCAGTTCCTGTTCTGCGGCCTGGCCACGGCCCTTACCACCCTGCCGTTGCTGTGGGTGGGGGATATTCTCGGGCTGGCGCTGGCGATCTTCGTTTCCGGGCTGTTCTTCGCCCCCACACTGATTGTGTCCATGGCCCTGGTGGAAAAAGTCGTGCCGGCCAGCCGCCTGACCGAAGGCATGACGTGGTTGATCACCGGCCTGAGCATTGGCGTGGCACTGGGGGCGGCGAGTACTGGCTGGATGATCGACCGCTTCGGTGCACCCAGCGGGTTCTGGGTGGCGCTGGTGGCGGGGGCGGTGGTGCTGGTGTCGGCGCTGCTGGGCGCGCGCTGCTTGGGCCCGGGCATGGGCCGTCAACCCTGCACGGGGTGATGCATGAGGGGAAACCCGGACAGGCAAGGTGCCTGCCCGGGGGGCGCGCTTAGAAGTTGGTGCGCATGGTGAACATCATGTTGCGCGGGTTGCCGTAGTAGCTGTTGCTCTCGATGGTGCCCGTCTGGGAGTAATACGTGCGGTCAAAGATGTTTTCGATATTGACCGACAGATTGACGTTCTTGTTTACGTCGTAGCCAATGCGTGCGTTGTAGATGGCATAGCCACCTGTCTCATTCTTGATCCCTTTGCCGACGTTGCCCCCCACATGGCGGCCATAAACACCACTTTGGATGGTGCTGCCTGCGCCGATCTGCCACTTCGAGTACTCACCTTGCAACTGATAGTTGGCCCAGGTGCGCAGCATATGTTCGGGCATGGAGGTCTGGAATGTGGTGCCTTCCAGGTCCGGGTTGTTCGGGTTATTGACGTACTCGCTGGTGTTGTAGGTGTAGCCAGCGGTCAGGTCCAGGCCAGGCATGACCCTGCCTGTGATCTCGGCTTCAAAGCCTTGGGAGCGCACTTTGCCGCCTGCCACATAGCAATTGCAGGTGGTTGGCTGGTTCGGATCGCGCTGGGCGAGCCCGGTGTAGGTGGTGCGGAAGATGGCGAAGTTGGTGTTCAGCGTACCGTCGTAGAACTCGCCCTTGAGGCCCAGTTCGTAGGTATCCCCCGAGCGCGGTGTCAGGGCACTGCCGTCAACGGTTTCGACGTTGAGTTGCGGGGTGAAGATCTCCGCGTAGCTGACATACGTCGACCAGTTGGGGTTCAGCGCATAGACCAGGCCATAGAACGGCACCACCTTGGCGTTGGTCTGCATGTCGCTCTTGATGTGCCGGCCGTTCGTTTCGTCGAGCTGGTCCTGCTTGTAATCGAACCAGCTGGCACGCGCGCCGACGATCACGTCCAGCGGCTCGAACACATTGACCCGCAGGGAGCCGTACAGGCCTTGCTGGTCGAGGGTCGAGGTGGTGGTGCGGTACTTTTTGGTCCGCGCATATTTGGGGGGAGTGAAATTCAGGATATCCGGGATGAAGTCGTAGGCCCTGTTGTAGTCGGTGACTTCGTAACGTGCGGCAACCCGTTTGCTGTGGGAGAGGTTGGCACCCAGGATCACTTCGCTGCGCCGGCCCAGCATGTCGAAGTTGCCGTTGACGAACAGATCGGTGTTGTACTGGTAGTTGTTTTCGCCACGGCCCTCGGCCCAGTTGTAGGCCCCGGAATTGTCGATCGGGTCGATCTGGCCGCCGGTGTTGCTGTACAGGGCATCCAGGTTGAAACGGGTGTAGTTGGTGGCCAGGGTGGCTTTCCAGTCTTCATTGAGCTGATGTTTGGCTTCGAAGAAATACTGGGTCGACTCGACGTCGTTATAGTCCGATGGCGAACTGAGGTTGGTCGAGCGTTTGAAGTCGATCTTCGAGCCGTCCTTGTAGCCCGGCAGGCCCCAGTCCATGGTCGAGCGGTTATCGGCATTCTGATAAGTGAAGCCGGCACTGAGCAAGGTATCCGGGTTGAGGTCGAACTCCAGGACGCCGTAGGTCGATGCCCGTTTGCTCTTGCCACCGTCATAGAAATAACTACGCGTGTTGTAGGAGGTCGCCAGACGACCGCGCAGGGTTTTTTCTTCGTTGAGGGCACCCTGAACATCGACTTCCTGGCGATAGTTGTCCCACGTCCCGGCCTGGGTCACGGTGCTCAGCTTGAAGTCGCCGCTGGCGCGCTTGCGCACCAGGTTGATCGCACCGCCTGGGGAACCGGCGCCCTGGAACAGTCCGGCCGAGCCCTTGAGGACTTCCACGCGCTCATAGGAGATCAGGTCTGACCAGTTCAGCGAGGTGATGCCGGTGCTGGTGCCGGCCGGGATCGGAATGCCATTGATCTGGAAATTGTCGATCTCAAAGCCACGGGCATACGGTTGGTTGTCGCCGTTGAGGGCACCGTAGGTGACCACCCCTGGCACGAGGCCGTAGACGTCGTTGAGGGTGGTGATGTTTTGATCCTTGATCCGTTGGGCCGTCAGCACCGTAACGGTTTGCGGAATCTCTTTGAGGCTGCGTTCGCTCTTGCCGATGGTCACCGCGCCGGTGGTGTAGGAACGGGTGTTTTCAGTGTTGACGCCCAGGCCGGCTTGCCCGACGACACTGGTTGCAGCCAGTTCCAGGGCATCCCCGGATTTGCGGCTGATGCTCGCGGCATTGCCCTGGAAGCTGTAATTGACGCCGGTCTCTTGCAACAGCTTCGCCAGCCCCTCCTGTGCACTGAACGTACCGTTGAGGCGTGTGCTGTGTAAGCCCTGAATATCATTCGGGCTGTACAGCACTTGCACGCCCGACTGCTGGCCGAAGGCTTGCAGGGCATTGGCCAGTGGCTGTTCCGGGATATTGAAGTTCACCGCCTGCTCCTGCGCATGTGCCACCAGAGGCAGCGCCATGGCCATGGCCAGGCTCAGGGTGGTGAGGGAGAAGTGCTTGCTCAGGGCGTGAGACATCGCAACGGCTTTGACATAAGGGTTGAGTTGTCGGAGAGCGGGCCTTGTCATTTGTTTTACCTGGTCTGTAAGAGGCAGAAAGTTATTTTTTAGTTGTGGGGTGAAGCAAATCGTCAGTCGTACACACGTTCTGTCAGGCGGGTTGCGCCTGAGTCATCACCCGGCCGCTCTCCATGCGCACCAGTTGGTCGGCGATATCGAAATAACGGTCGTCGTGGGAGATCACGATGATCGTCTTGCCCAGGCGCTTGAGGTCCGGCAGCAGTTCGGTGTAGAAAATCCGGCGGAAGGTCGGGTCCTGATCAGCCGCCCATTCGTCGAACACCAGAACCGGACGCTCTTCCATCCAGGCGTTGACCAGCGCCAAGCGTTTGCGCTGGCCGGTGGAAAGATCGGTGGTGGTGAAGTTGCCGTCGCGCACGCTGACCTTGTGCGCGATTTCCAGGCGTTCCAGGTAACGGTTGGCGTCGTCCGGGATGTGTTGGTCGCCTTGGACAATGTCATCGAACAGGTAATAGTCGGCAAAAATCGTGGTGAACAGTTGCCGGTAGTCATCGCGGTTGGTCGCGTCAATCGCGGCGCCATTGAGGCTGATCTCCCCCTGTTGCGGGGCATACAGCCCCAGCAGCAACTTGATCAGGGTGGTTTTGCCACAGCCATTCTCGCCGACGATAAAGGTGATATCGCCCTGGTTGATCTTCAGGTTCACCGGGCCCAGCCGGAAGGGTGCGCTGCCTTCGACGGCCGGGAAGGTGTAGCTGACATTGTGCAGTTCCAGGGTCTGCACGGGCGTGGCCGGTGCGCCCGTGTCGCTGAGCAGCAAGTGCGGTTCGGGTGAGGAGAACTGCTCGCCCAGTTCGGCGATACGCCGGAAGGCGATCTGTGCACGGCTGATGATAGGCAAGGTGCCGATCAGGTGCTCCAGTGGGCCTTTCATGTACAGCAGCACCAGGACAAAGCCGCTCATCACCGTCTTATCGGCGCTTGGCCATTGCGATTGCAGGGTCAAGGCCAGGCCGATGACCACGAAGAACAGCATCGAGCCGAAGCTCTTGGCGATGATAAAGGTGTTGATCGAGCTGATCTGGGTGTCGCGAATGGCGTCGGCGGTACGCTGGATCCCCAGGGTGAACATGCGCTGGCGGCGGGGACGATGAATGCGCAGTTCCTTGGCCCCTTCGGCAATCGCGTTGTAATGCTTCTGCAGTTCGTCTTCGGCTTCGCGTGCGGCGATGAAGCCCTTGATACCGCGGGCCCGGGCAATCGACTGGACCACACTGCCGATGCCGATCGCCACCAGGATCATCAGGAACATCGGCCACGACAACATCGCCAGGTAACCCAGGCAACCGAGGATCACCGTCAGGGAAATCGCCAGTGGGGCGAAGGCAAAGGCAAAGTCGCTGATGGTGTCGACGTCATGGGTCAGTACCGGAATCAGGCGGTGCGTGCGATAGCGCTCAATCTGCTCGATGGGGGTCGACAAGACCTTTTCTCCCAGCTCTTTACGCAACCGGGCAATGATGTGCTGGCCTACATAATTGGTACCGATGTCCGAGAGGATTGAACTGGCCAGGGCCAGCAGGCAGAGGCCGGCGAACACGGCGATGACGGTCTGGGTCAGGCCTTCTGGGGCGTGCAGGGCATTGTTGATAGTGGCCAGCAACACGGTCACGCTCAGGCCCCCGATCATGCCGAGCACGATGGAGACACAGACGATCAGGCGGAAGGGCTTGAGCAGGGCGAGCAATTCTTTGATTGCCCCGCGTGTTGGCTTGTTCATGGAAGTTTCCTGCCAGGAGAAGAAAAAAGGGCCGCTAATAACCAAAACGAATGGCCTGGCGGTTTATTTAAAGGACCGCAACGGGTTGCGGTCCGGTGGCAGGATCAAAGGTCGCGTTCTACGCGAAAGCCCAGCCAGTCGCCGCTCTCGTTGGGGTACATGTTGTTGCGGTTGCCGGAGCGCGAGAAGACGGGGGCTTCGAGGTAGTCATTGCCACGGATGCTTTGCAGCTCACAGCTTTTTTCGACCCAGGCACTGCCGTCAGCCGGGGCGCCGACGTAGTTGGGGTGATAGCAATCGGCAACCCATTCGGAGACGTTGCCGTGCATGTTGTAAACACCAAAGGCATTGGGGGTAAAGGCCTTGGCCGGGTTTGTGTAGGTATAGCCATCGGTCGGGCCGTAGGTGTTGGCGTGCTTGGAGATCTGATACTGCGTGCCTTCATCGAAGGGGAACGGGAACGGGCCTGGGTTACCACCACGGGCGGCGTACTCGCGTACGGCTTCGCTGACCAGGCGGTACTGCTTGCCGGTCTTGTTCGACAGCCAGGCAATATAAGCCTGGGCTTCGGCCAGGTTCATGCACACAGCCGGTTGTTGTGATTGCTGGGGGTAGCTCGGCTTGCCGTTGGTGCAGCGGCGACCGGGGCGTACATCGAAGTCATTGAGGCGGGCGCCGGTTTCACTCTGGTAGGCCTTGAACTCACCGGCCAGTACCTGGAAACGGCTGATGGCAAAGGGTTTGGCAAAGGTCACTGGGTGCTGCGGGCTCTCGTCAGGCTCGTGGCCGATTTCATCGTCCGGGGTGCCCATGGTGAAGGTGCCGGCCGGCAACACAACCATTTCCGGGCAGTCCTTGCAGTCCTTGAAGACCTTGCCTGGCTGCTGCGCGGTGGTGGCGGCTGCGGCCAGGCCTGGCAGCAAACAGAGGGCGGTGGCCAGGGCCGCCAGGGTCTTGAGGGGGCGCGTCGAGGGGGTGGGCGTGCAAGTCATCAGTCGTCTCCATAGGAAAAATCGGCACTCAAGGGCGGCCTCAGAGTTTTTTGCCAAGCAGGGTCATAAAGCGATCGACTTCGGCCTCGGTATTGAGCAATCCCGGGGCGGTGCGGATCACCGGACCGGCGTCGCGGTGCACCGCGTCGCTGACCACACGGTTTTCCATGAGGTAGGCCGCCACTTTGTCACTGCTTTGGTCCTTGACCCGGAAGAAGGTGAAACCTGCCGAAAGCTCGGGGCTGGTGGGGGTCACCAGTTCGATCTGTGGATGAGCCAGCAGGCGCTCCTTCAGATAACGGTTGAGCCCGTGGATACGGGCCTGCACGTCGGCCTTGCCCAGTTGCAGGTGCAGCTTGAACGCCTCGCTCAAGGCCCAGCGATGTTCAAAGGCGTGGTAGCCGCCCGGTGACATGGTGGTGGCAAAGTTGGTGTCTTCGGAGAAGGTCGGCACCGTCGGGGTAACGTCCTTGAGCACTTCGGAGCGGGCGCAGATGATCCCGGTGCCCCGTGGCCCGAACATCCATTTGTGGGTGCCGGCGATAAAGAAGTCGCAGTGCATCTGTGGGAAGCTGAGGTCTTCCACGCCAAAGCCGTGTACACCATCGACCACATAGAGGATGCGGTCTTGCTCGTCGCGGTTGCGGTTGAGTGCCTCCACCAGCTTGCCGATTTCGCCGATGGGCAGTTTCACGCCGCTGCCCGATTGCACCCAGGTCATGCCCAGGACCCGGGTATTGGGGCGGATATTACGGTTGATGGCGCTGAGCACTTCATCCACCGAAACCCGGTGGGCGTCCTTGAACAGCTTGATCTTGCGGACTTGGGTGCCTTGCTTCTTGACCCGGTAGTCGAGGGTGAATTCGGTGGAGTAATGCTCGTGGACCGTGGTCAGAATCTCTTGATCCGGGCGCACATGAATGCCGCCGTAGATCATCGCCAGGCCTTCGGTGGTGCTGCCGGTCAAGGCAATCTGCCCCGGTTTGGCTTGCAGGTAACGGCCAGCCCAGTCACGGACCTCGGCTTCGCGTTTCCAGGTTTCCTGCAAGTCCCAGTCCATGGCCAGGCCGGGGTTGCGGTCGATCTGCGCGCGGTACCGCTCGATCGCATCGCGGACGGGCTTGGGGTGGGAGGTGACCAGGAAATTGGAGAAGTGGATGTAGTCAGGGTCCTGGGTGAACAACTGGCGCAGTTGCGCCCATTTTTCCTCGGGCACGGGGGGTGAAGCGTTCGCCAATGCGTGCCGGTTCAGGACGGCTGCGCCCAGGGGCAGGCCTGCGGCGAGTATCCCGGCCTGTTTGAGAAACGTACGGCGATCAGTCATAGGTAGGTTCACTTGTCGGCAAAAGGCAAAGGCAATCAGCGGTCGGCCACCGGTGTGGCGGCTTTTTGCACCTGGTCCCAGACCCGCAGGAAGTTGCCGCCCCACAGTTTGGCGATGTCCGCCTCGGAGTAGCCGCGGGTAATCAGCTCGGCGGTCACGTTACGAATCTCGCTGACATTGTTCCAACCCTGCACACCGCCCCCTTCGTTGAAGTCAGAGGCAATGCCAACATGGTCGATGCCGATCTTGCGCACGGTGTAGTCGATGGCGTCGCCGTAGTCTTTGAGGCTGGCCTTGGGCTCTTCTTCAAGGATCGAATACAGGCCGCTGGCGTATTGGCCAAACTTCTGTTCAGGCCAGGCGGCGATAATCGGGTCGCCCGGCATCAGCGCCATGGCCAGGTTCGGCAGCGGTGGTAGGTCGAAACGCGCGCGCAGGCGATTGAGCTTGTCCTGGGTGGGCTGGGTCAGTGGGCGCAGGTATTGGGAGAACCCGACGACCTGGACCACGCCGCCGCTGTTCTTGATCAGTTGCATCTCTTTATCGCTGAGGTTGCGCGGGATATCCACCGAGGCGCGAGGCGCCGAGTGCGAGGCCACCATCGGCGTGCGGCTCAGTTGCGCGACCTGTTCCAGGGCCTGGGTCGACATCTGCGAAACGTCGATGATCACCCCCAGGTCATTGAGGCGATGCACGGCCTGTTGGCCGATGTCCGACAGGCCGTTGAGGGCGTCGGGGGAGTCGTTGAAAAAGGGCAGCGGGCGCGAGGAGTCGGCCCAGCTGTTATTGCCGATGTAGCTGAAGCCGAACATGCGCATGCCGCGTGCGGCCCACATGTCCAACAGGTTGAGGTCGTTACCCAGTGGGTAGGCATTGAGCATGCTGATAAAAATCGCGAACTTGCCTTCGCCGTGCAGGCGTCGGAAGTCGTCTGGGGTGTAGGCAATGGCCACTTGATTGGGAAAGTCGCGGACCATCCCGGAAATGATTTTGTAGCGCACCTCCTGCTGGTTGCGTGCTTCTTCGACAAACCCGGCGGTGGGGCGATGGGGGGCATTGTCGCCGTTCCACATCTCGGGCCAGCCGAAGATCGTCAGGGCGGCCCCGGACAGGCGCCCACGGTTGGCCTTGACCAGATCGAACTGGCCGTCGCCGTCTTTGTCGGCTTCATGATTGTGGGTGCCGAAATTCAGCGGCAGCGAGATGTGACTGTCGAAGGACAGCAAGCGATCCTGCAGTTCATTGGCTTGCTTGATCACCTCCAGCGGGTAGCCGGCATTGCCCTTGAACCAATGGTCCCAGGCCAGAAAACCGGCCCCGGCGCCAATGGCCAAGGCCAGCGGCAGGCCAATGTAAAGAGCCTTTCTCGAACGTGGTTTTGTCATTGCCATCTCAGTCGGTTCGCCGTCGAAGTGCAGGCGCAAGGGCCTTTGCTATCTGGGAAGAACGAGCGATGGAAAGGGAAATTTAGGCCGCACGCCCGTGGCGGTAAATTTCCTGTGGCAACAAACGTTCTAGCTTGGATAAAGCCTGCTCCATGGCTGATTCCGGCCGGGCAAACCAGGCGGGACAATACAGGTAGGAACATGACGATTTCTCGACGAGGGTTCATCGCAGGCCTGGCGCTGACGGGCGCCGCAGTGCCCGCAGCCTTTTATGCCCATCGCGAGTTGACGCGTGAAGAATTCCCGGTCACGCCGGAAGAAGCGACGGTTGACCTCGCCGATACGGCCGGCCAGCGCCTGGCCGATTCCCTGCGAGGTGTCTGGAGCCTGCGCTTGGAAGGGCGTGATGGCGGGCTCCACGGTCTGCCACGTGAGGGGCTGGAGTTGTTTTTGGATATTGCTCCGCGCGGGCGCGGCTTGCGTGGCTACCTGGATACTGGCGAACAACTGCGTGCCGATGCTGAGCCGCGTTACCAGGTGATGGGGGACTTGGTGCCGGGCGAGGGGGCTGAGCTGTATTGGCGCCTGATCGACCGTGAGTCGCCGGGTGGTGCGCCGGTGTATGAACTCAAAATGATGTTGGATGAAGTCTGGGCGGATTTCGGCAATGCCGGCAGCGGCACCCTCAGCGGGCAAATCCTGCGCCTGGACCGGCCTTTGGCGCTCCCCGAGCTGGACAGCCGTTTTGTTGCCACCAAACACCTGTTTCCCGAGGCCCGGGAGCGTATTGGCTTGAACCAGACCTTGCTGGCCTGGCTGATCGCGCCTGAGCATCGCCTGTTCCACCAGCTGTGGCACGCCTCTCGCGATCAGTGGCACAAGCTCGCCGAAGACAAGCGCGACGCCTTGCGCGGGATTGGCTGGCAGCCCGGGCCACGGGATCAGGAGCGCGATGCCCGCGGCCCGCGCAAAGACCGCAACGGCTCGGGGATCGACTTCTTTTTTATGCATCGGCACATGCTGGGTACGGCGCGCTCGATGCAGGATTTGCCGTCCTGGTCGCGTTTCCCCGCACCGCAGCCGGAGCTTGAGCGTGATCGCCAGGGGTTTGCCCGTTACTTCGACAACCACGATGGCTTTGCCCTGCCGCCCACCTGGCTGGCCAGCGGTGACAGCGATTACACCCAATGGGTCAGCGATATCAAGGCCAGCGAGACCTACCACAGCAATTTCCAGGTCTGGGAGTCGCAGTATCGCGATCCGCGCTATCTGGCCAAGCTCACCCTGGGGCAGTTTGGTTCGGAAGTTGAGTTGGGCCTGCATGATTGGCTGCACATGCGTTGGGCCTCGGTGCCACGGGACCCATCCAATGGCGCCCCGGTGCCATTTGCCCGCGACCCGGCAGACTTCGCCGGGCGTTGGTATGGGGCGCAGAATGACTTTCTCGGCGATCCGTTTTCCTCCCATGTGAACCCGGTGTTCTGGTATTTCCATGGCTGGATCGACGACCGTATCGAGGACTGGTTTCGGGCGCACGAGCGTTTTCATCCCGGTACCGTCAGCCGCCTTGAAGTCAATGGCGTGCCTTGGTTCGCGCCTGGGCGCTGGGTGGAGGTGGCGGATCCCTGGCTGGGCCCGGTGACGCACGGTTGCAGTACCACGCCGGGGTTGCAGATGGGCCGGTCGGTGGAGATGGATCCAGAGACCATGAAGCTGGCGCTGCGCATCACGTTTAGTGCGGATGACGAGCAGCTCACCCAGCTGTTTCGCAAGGTGCCCCGGCGCCCCTGGTATGCGCGGCATTTGAAGGTTGCAAAGGCGCCAGGGGGCTGATGTGGGGGCGGGTGTTACCCGCCGCGCCCGGAGTTGACCCAGAAATTCACCGACAGCGAGGTGGAGACTGACTCCACCTGGTGGAACCAGCCTTCGGGCAGGAACAGCAGGTCGCCGGCCTCCAGGATCACGTGCAGGAACGTCACCTCGCGGTCGCCGCTCCACGGTATTCAGGGGTGGCAGGCTGGCTGAAATTCGTTCGCTCAAGCGCGGCGGCGTTGGGTAGCGCTTGTTCTTGTCGACCCATATTGCCGCTGATCTTCAGGCGCCGGCATTGGCGAACAGCTGGGTCAGAATGCTCTGCAAATCCACGGCGATCCCTCTTGTATTGGCGATGGGCCTGAGCAAGGGAGCGAGCGCTGCTGCATGAAATTTATACGTGGCGTTACAGGCACTCTGGCGTGCCCCTAATTTGCCCAGGTCTTCATCCGTTCCTTTTACACGTAATGGATTGAGGTAAACGTGGTGACCAAGCTGACACTGCTGTGCTTGCCGTACTCCGGCGCCAGCGCCATGGTCTACAGTCGGTGGCGGCGCAAACTGCCGCAATGGCTGCACGTGCAGCCGGTAGAACTGCCGGGCCGTGGCGCGCGCTTTGATGAACCCCTGCAAACTGACATGCATGCCCTGGCGCGCCAATTGGCGACGGAGCACAAGCCGGCGCTTGAAGCCCCTTATGCGCTGTTCGGGCATAGCCTGGGGGCCTTGCTGGCGTGTGAAATGGCCCATGCGTTTCGCGCCCTGGGCTGCCCGGAACCCGTGGCGCTGTTCGCTTCCGGCACCGCCGCGCCGACCTTGCGTAGTGACTACGACCGTGACTTTGCGGAGCCCAAGACCGACGAGCAACTGATTGATCAGCTGCGTACGTTCCAGGGCACCAGTGAAGCCGTGCTGGCGGACAAGGAGCTGATGAGCCTGACCTTGCCGGTACTGCGTGCCGACTTCTTGCTGTGCGGCCGCTTCCGTCCCCAGCAGCGGCCACGGCTCAAGTGCCCGGTCCATGTGCTGGGCGGCAAGGAAGACAAGGCCACCACCGAGCAACTGATCGGCTGGAGCCAGGAGACGGGCGGCAGCTTCTCGGTGGACATGATGACCGGTGGCCACTTCTTCATTCATGAGCATGAGGCGCGGGTGCTGCGGGTCATCAAGGAACACTTGGAGGGGCATCATCGCCGCTATACCCAGATGAGCGCGCTCGCTCGCTAGAACCGCGCCTGCTGGCGCCATTGATTGTTTACAGGAGGCCCGTGATGGGTGTTGCCTTGGGATTTTCCGTTGGTCCGTTACGGGCAGGGCAGGGGCGCTTGCCGCTGCTGGTCGAAGCCACTGAGCCGGACACCAGCCTGCTGGCGGTGTTTGAAGAACTCAGTGCCTTGGTGGATGAGCACTTGCTGCGCGACGGCGGGATTCTGTTTCGCGGGTTTACCCTGGCGGGGGCCGAGCAGTTTCGCGAGTTTGCCGCCAGCTTTGGTCACCCGCTGTTGAGCTACGAGTTTGGCTCGACCCCGCGCAGCAGTGTCACGCAAGGGGTGTACACCTCGACCGAGTATCCGGCGCACCAGCGTATCCCGCTGCACAATGAGCAGGCCTACTCCCGTGACTGGCCTATGCGAATCTGGTTCTACAGCATGATCGCCGCCCAGTCGGGAGGCGAGACGCCGATTGCCGATAGCCGTGAAGTCTACAAGCGCATCCCGGCGTATATTCGCGAGCGTTTCGTCAGCAAGGGCCTGATGTATGTCCGCAACTTCGGCAACGGCCTGGATGTGGCCTGGGAGCAGGTCTTCAATACCGAAGACCGAGCCGTCGCCGAGGCGTACTGCAAGGCACACGCCATTACCTGCGAATGGAAGGACGACGGCGAGCTGCGTACCCGCCAGATCTGCCAGGCGGTGGCCCGCCATCCGCGCACGGGGGAAATGGTCTGGTTCAACCAGGCGCACCTGTTCCATATCTCCAACTTGCAGCCGGAGGTGCGCGAGTCACTGTTGGACATCGTCGATGAGGAGGATCTGCCGCGCAACGTCTATTACGGCGACGGCACGCCCATCGAAGACGAGGTGCTCAACCAGATCCGTGCGGTGCTCGACGATTGCATGATCAGTTTCCCCTGGCAGTCGGGCGATGTGCTGATGCTCGACAACATGCTGGCGGCTCACGCGCGTGCGCCCTTCGAGGGCCCGCGCAAGGTGATTGTGGCCATGGCCGAAGGCTTTTCTGCCGACCAGCTGTGAAGTTTTAAGCGCTGAAGTGCACCCCTGCGGCAGATTCCAGGGTTGAGGTATTCCCCTCGACCCTGGTGTCTGCCGCGCCTGTATTTACCTGCTTTTTCAAAGGCCTCGATGCGCGTGGGCCTTACTCCCGGCTGCGTCGGCAGCTAAAAGATAGTTGTTCTCAAGTCGCTAATTTTCCTCGGTTGCATTCGTTTTATAGGGACGACGTGCCTTTGTGCTTCCTGCCTATTGAACCGGATGCTAAGAAATGAATGCTGAAGACTCCTTGAAACTCGCTCGCCGGTTTATCGGGCTGCCCCTGGAAAAACGCCGGCTGTTCCTTGCGGCCTTGCAAAAGGAAGGGGTGGATTTTGCGCAGTTTCCGATCCCGGCAGGGGTCGAGGTCGAGGATCGCCAGGCGTTGTCCTACGCACAGCGCCGGATGTGGTTCCTCTGGCAACTTGACCCGCAAAGCGGCGCCTATAACCTGCCCAGCGCCGTGCGGCTCAAGGGCAGCCTGGACGAGGCGGCGCTGGAGCAGGCCTTTGCCAGTCTGGTGGCGCGCCATGAAGCCTTGCGCACGGTCTTTCGCCAGTTGCCCGACGAGAGCCTGCAACAAGTGCCCGCCAGTGCTCCACTGATTGTCGAGCGCGAGGACTTCAGCATCCTCCCCGAGGACGAGCGTGAGCGTCGGGTCCGCAGCGAAGCCCAGCAACAGTCGATGCAGCCATTCGACCTGGCCACCGGCCCCTTGCTGCGAGTCAAGCTGATCAAGCTCGATGCCCAGCAGCACGTGCTGTTGTTGACCTTGCACCACATCGTTTCCGATGGCTGGTCGATGAGTATCATCATCGACGAGTTCGTGCGTTTCTATGAGGCGCACCGGCGTGGCGAGGCGCTGAGCCTCGAGCCGCTGCCGATCCAGTATGCCGACTATGCCCTGTGGCAGCGGCGCTGGATGGAAGCCGGCGAGCAGGAGCGCCAATTGGCGTATTGGCAGGAGCAACTGGGCGATGAGCATCCGGTGCTTGAGTTGCCGACCGATTTCCCGCGCCCGGCGGTGGCCAGCCATCAAGGCAGCCGTTACGAGTTTGACCTGCCGCCGGCCCTGGCCGATGAACTGCGGCAGTTCGCGCGCCAGCAGAATGTGTCGTTGTTTACCGTGCTACTGGCCGCCTTCAATATCCTCTTGTACCGCTACACCGGCCAGACCGACTTGCGCATTGGCGTGCCGATCGCCAACCGTAACCGGCTGGAGGTCGAAGGCCTGATCGGTTTATTCGTCAACACCCAGGTGATCCGTGCGCGGTTTGATGAGCAGACGCAGGTGACGGACCTGTTGCACGACCTCAAGGAACTGGCCAATGCCGCGCAGGCCCATCAGGACCTGCCATTCGAGCGCCTGGTGGATGCCCTCAAGCTGGAGCGGAGCCTGAGCCACACCCCGTTGTTCCAGGTGATGTACAACCATCAGCCGCAAGTGGCTGACATCGAGACGTTGCAGCTGGATTGCGGGCTAAGCGTGAGCCGGCTTGAATGGGACAGCCGCACCACCCAGTTCGACCTGACCCTGGATACCTATGAAAAAGGCGGCACGCTCAAGGCTGCCCTGACCTTTGCCAGTGACCTGTTCGTTGCGGCGACTATCGAGCGCATGGCGGGGCATTGGCTCAAGGTGCTCAGCGAGATTGTCGCCGACAGCACACGCCGGGTCAGTGAGCTGCCAATACTCGATGCCGCCCAGGTGCAGACCCAGGTCCTGGACTGGAACCGTACCGCGGCGCAGTTCCCGGCGCAGCGCGGTGTGCATCAGTTGTTCGAGGAACAGGTGCAGCGCAATCCACAGGCGATTGCCCTGTTGTTCGATCAGCAAGTCCTGACGTATCAGCAACTCAATCAGCGCGCCAACCGCCTGGCGCACAAGCTGCGCGAATCGGCACCGGCTGGTGCCGAGTTGCTGGTGGGCGTGGCCACCGAGCGCTCGGTGGAAATGGTCGTGGCACTGCTGGCGGTGCTCAAGGCGGGGGGCGCCTACGTGCCGCTCGACCCGGAATACCCCAGCGAACGCCTGCGCTACATGCTCGAAGACAGTGGCGTGCGCTTGCTGTTGACCCAGAGCCACCTGCTGGGCCGCCTGCCGTTGGGCGAGACGGTCCAGGCCTTATGCCTGGATCAGGACGGCGACTGGCTGGAAGGCTACAGCGACGCCAACCCGGCACTGCCCTGCCTGCCGGAACAACTGGCCTACATGATCTATACCTCGGGCTCCACCGGGCGGCCCAAGGGGGCGGGCAACCGTCACACGGCACTGACCAACCGCCTGTGGTGGATGCAGCGCGCCTACACGCTGGATGCCCGCGACACGGTACTGCAAAAGACCCCGTTCAGTTTCGACGTCTCGGTCTGGGAGTTCTTCTGGCCGCTGATGGTCGGTGCGCGGTTGGCCGTGGCGCTACCGGGCGAGCACCAGGAGCCGGCACGCCTGATCGAGACCATCGGGCGTTACCAGATCACCACCTTGCACTTCGTGCCGTCGATGTTACAGGCCTTTATCCATGAGGCCGGGGTCGAGGCCTGTGGCAGTCTCAAGCGCATCATCTGCAGCGGTGAAGCCTTGCCGGTGGATGCCCAGCAGCAGGTATTTCGCAAATTACCGGGCGCCGGCCTGTTCAACCTCTATGGCCCGACGGAAGCGGCCATCGACGTGACGCACTGGCGCTGTGTCGACGAGCGCCGGGCCAGCGTGCCTATCGGTGTGCCGATCGACAACCTGCGCACCCAGATCCTCGGTTCCGGCCTGGGCCTGCTGCCGGTTGGCGCGGGTGGCGAGCTGTACCTGGGCGGGGTTGGCCTGGCCCGCGGTTATCACCAGCGGCCAGGACTGACCGCCGAGCGCTTTGTGCCCGACCCGTTCACCCCCGGCGAGCGCTTGTACCGCACCGGCGACCTGGCGCGCTATCGGGTCGATGGGGTTATCGAATACCTCGGGCGTCTCGACCACCAGGTCAAGCTGCGTGGCCTGCGTATCGAACTGGGCGAAATCGAAGCCAGCCTGTGCGACCACGAACTGGTGCGTGAAGCAGTGGTGCTGGCCCAGGACGGCAAGCAACTGGTGGCTTATCTGGTGTTGGCCGGCGAGCAACCGCCGGCCGACTGGCGCGAACAGCTCAAGGCCAGCCTGCTGCAAGGCCTGCCGGACTATATGGTGCCGCAACACCTGCTGGAACTGGCGGCGCTGCCGTTGATGCCCAACGGCAAACTTGACCGCAAATCCCTGCCGCGCGCCGAGGCCAGCGTGCAGGCCCAATACATTGCCCCGGTCAGCGAGACCGAGAAAGCCCTGGCAGCGATCTGGCGTGATGTATTGCGGGTGGAGCAGGTCGGTCTGGAAGACAACTTCTTCGAGTTGGGCGGCGACTCCATCGTCTCCATCCAGGTGGTCGGGCGTGCCCGTCAAGCCGGGATCACCTTCAGCCCGCGGGACTTGTTCCAGCACCAGACCGTGCGCAGCCTGGCACAGGTCTGCCAGGCCAATGTGGCCGTGACTATTGATCAAGGCCCGGTCAGCGGCGAGGCGCCGCTGACCCCGGTGCAACAGTGGTTCTTCGAGCTGCCGATGGCCCGGCGCGCGCACTGGAACCAATCGCTGTTACTCACCCCACGGGAAACCCTCGACCTGGCCGAGGTGGACGCTGCGGTACTGCGCCTGATCGAGCAGCACGATGCCCTGCGCCTGCGCTTTGAGGCCAGCGCCCAGGGTTGGACCCAGGTTTATTCCGCGATGCCGGATGCAGCGCCGGTCTGGCAACGCCAGGCGGCGAGCGCTGAAGAGCTCGACGCCCTTTGCGATGAGGCCCAGCGTAGCCTGGACCTGGCGCAAGGCCCGTTGTTGCGGGTGCTGTTGGTGAAGATGGCCGACGGCAGCCAGCGGCTGTTGCTGGCCATCCATCACCTGGTGGTGGATGGGGTGTCCTGGCGCGTATTGCTCGAAGACCTGCAAAGCCTGTTGAGCCAGGCCAGGGCCGGCGCGCCCCTGGTACTGCCGGCGAAAACCAGTGCCTACAAGGCCTGGGCCGAACAGCTGCAAGACTACGCCCGGCGCCCGGCCCTGGCCCGGGAGCTGGACTATTGGCAGGCGGCGCTGGCCGATGCGCCGGTGGATTTGCCCTGCGATCACCCCCAGGGCGGGCTGGGCAGCGCCCTCGGGCAACAGGTCAGCGTGACCTTCGATGCCCAATTGACGCGCCAACTCTTGCAAGAAGCGCCGGCGGCCTACCGGACCCAGGTCAACGACCTGTTGTTGACCGCACTGGCCCGCGTCATTGCCCGCTGGAGCGGTGAACAGTCGGTGTTGATCCAGCTTGAGGGCCACGGTCGCGAGGAACTGTTTGAAGCGGTCGACCTGAGCCGGACCCTGGGCTGGTTCACCAGCCTGTTCCCGGTGAAGTTGACCCCGGCACAGGACCTGCCCGCATCGATCAAGGCGGTCAAGGAGCAACTGCGCGCCATCCCCGGCAAAGGCCTGGGGTTCGGGGTGCTGCGCTATCTGGGCGAGCCGCAGGTCCAGGCGGCCCTGGCGCAGTTGCCGGCTCCACGCATCACCTTCAACTACCTGGGGCAGTTCGACGGTCAATTCGACGACGGCGCGCTGTTCGTGCCGTCTACCGAAAAATCCGGCAGGGCTCAGGACGAGCACGCTCCGCTGGCCAACTGGTTGAGCATCGAAGGCCAGGTATATGGCGGTGAACTGTCATTGCAGTGGACCTTCAGCCGCGAGGTGCACGAACGCGCGACCATCGAACGGCTGGCCGAAGACTATCGCCAGGAGTTGACCGCGCTGATCGGTCATTGCCTGCACGCGCAAGCCGGTGGTGCCACACCGTCGGACTTCCCGCTGGCCAGCCTGACTCAAGAGCGTCTGGACGCGCTGGAGACCCCGCTGGGGCAGATCGAAGACATTTACCCGTTATCGCCGATGCAAGAGGGGTTGTTGCTGCACACCTTGCTCGAGCCCCATTCGGGGATTTACTTCATGCAGGATCGCTACTGCATCGACAGTGACATCGACCTGCCGCGTTTCCGTAGCGCCTGGCAGCAAGTCATCCAGCGGCACGATGCCTTGCGGGCCTCATTCAACCTCGACCGCCAGGGTGAAATGCTACAGATCATTCACCGCCACGCGCCGCTGCGCCTCGACTACCTGGACTGGAGCGAGGTGCCGGCCGAGCAGCACGAAGCCGATTTGCAGGGGTTGCTGGAGAACGAGCGCCAGCAAGGCTTCAACTTGCTGGAGCAGCCCCCTTTCAGCCTGCGCCTGATCCGTCGCGGGCCCCAGCAATACTGGTTCATCCTCAGCAACCACCACATCTTGATCGATGCCTGGTGCCGGTCGTTGCTGCTGCAAGACTTCTTCACCCTTTACCAGGGCAAGCCGCTGCCGCAACCGGCGGCGCGCTACCGCGACTTTATTGCCTGGCTGCAAGCGCAGGGTGAGGAGGCGGCAATCAGCGCCTGGCGCGAAGAGTTGCAAGGCTTCGAGCAACCGACCGGGCTGCCTTACGACCGGCCGCTACAGCGCCAGGGTGGCCAGTCGCAGATCGGTGACCGTTACCTGAACCTGGAGCGCAGTGAAGGTCGCGCGTTGCGTGAGCTGGCCCAGCATTATCAATTGACCGTCAATACCTTCACCCAGGCGGCCTGGGCCTTGGTCATGCACCGCTACAGCGGTGAGTCGGATGTGCTGTTCGGTGTGACGGTGGCGGGTCGACCGATCAGCCGTCCCGAGATGCAGGACACGGTCGGCCTGTTCATCAACAGTATCCCGCTGCGGGTGCGCATGCCGCAGACCGGTAGCGTCAAGCAATGGCTGCAAGCGTTGTTCGAGCACAACCTGGCCTTGCGTGAGCACGAGCATCTGCCGCTGGTGAAAATCCAGGCGTGCAGCCACATCGACAGCAGCCAGCCGTTGTTCGACAGCCTGTTTGTGTTCGAGAACGCGCCGCTGGAGAGCACGGTGGTCAGCGGCGCCCAGGCGCTCAGCGCGGTTGCCGACAGCGCTCGGACCCACACCAACTACCCGCTGACGGTGGTGGTCTACCCGGGCGACGAGCTGGGGCTGCACCTGTCCTACGACCAGCGTTTCTTTGATGAAGCAACCATTGATCGCCTGCTGGAGGAGATGAAGCGCGTACTGGGGGCGCTGGTCAGCGGTTTCCATGGCCAGTTCTCGTCCCTGGCGCTGCTGTCCGAGGCGGACCGCTACCAGTTGGTGGAAGCGTGCAACCAGACCGAGCGCCGTTACCCGCTGGAGCAGGGTTATGTGCGCCTGTTCGAGGCCAGTGTGGCGCAGTATGGCGAGCGCACGGCGGCGTCGTGCCTGGACCGGTACTGGAGCTACAACGAACTCAACCGCCAGGCCAATCGTGCCGGGCATGGGCTGATTGCGGCGGGCGTACAGGTTGATCAGCCGGTGGCGTTGCTGGCTGAACGTGATCTGTCGTTGCTGGGCATGATCATCGGCAGTTTCAAGGCCGGGGCCGGTTACCTGCCACTCGACCCGCATTTGCCCGATGAGCGCCTGCTGCGTCTGCTGGCGCTGAGCCGCACGCCGGTGCTGTTGTGCAGCGCTGCCTGCGCCGAGCGTGCCCGCAGCCTGTTGGCCGGCCTCGACGCGGACGACGCGCCACGGCTGCTGGTCTGGGAAGACCTCCAGCAGGGTGAGGTTGCCCAGGGCAACCCGCAGCTCTACGTCGGCGCCCGTCACTTGGCGTATGCCATCTATACCTCCGGTTCCACCGGCACGCCCAAGGGGGTGCTGGTCGAGCAGGGCGGCATGCTCAACAACCAGTTGAGCAAACTGCCGTACCTGGAACTGGGGGAAACGGACGTGATCGCCCAGACGGCGTCGCAGAGTTTTGATATTTCGGTATGGCAGTTCCTCACCGCCGCGCTGTGCGGGGCGCGCGTGGATATCGTGCCGAACGATATCGCCCAGGAGCCGGCAGCCTTGCTGGCCCATGTGCGCAAGGTGGGCATCACGATCCTGGAAAGCGTGCCGTCACTGATTCAGGGCTTGCTCGATGAGCCGGTCATGGTTTTTGAACACCTGCGCTTTATGCTGCCGACCGGTGAAGCGATGCCGCCGGAACTGGCGCGCCGCTGGCTGCAACGCTACCCGGCGATTGGCCTGGTCAACGCTTACGGTCCGGCTGAATGTTCGGACGATGTGGCCTTGTACCGTGTGGAAATGGCCGCGACCCAGGGTACTTGCCTGCCCATCGGCAGCCCGACCGACAACAACCGCCTGTACCTGCTCGACGCCCAGTTGCAACCGGTGCCGGTGGGCGCCGTGGGTGAGCTGTGGGTCGCCGGTGTCGGGGTGGGCCGGGGTTACCTGAGCGACCCAGCGCGTACGGCCACGGCCTACCTGCCGGACCCGTTTGCCCTGGAGGCCGGTGGCCGGCTGTACCGCACCGGCGACCTCGGTCGTCGGCGTAACGATGGCCTGCTCGAATACGTGGGGCGCGTCGATCAGCAGGTCAAGGTGCGTGGTTTTCGGATCGAGTTGGGCGAAATCAGTGCGCACCTGCTGGAACTGGAGGCGGTGCGCGATGCGGCGGTCGATGTCTTCGCGAGCGGCACCGGCAAGGCCTTGGTGGGCTACGTGGTGCCGGCGTCGGCCGACCTTGCCCAGGATGCATTGCGTGACAGCCTGCGCGACAGCTTGCGCCAGCGCCTGCCCGATTACATGGTGCCGTTGCAGTGGGTGTTCCTTGAGGCGCTGCCGCTGACCCCGAACGGTAAACTGGATCGCAGAGCACTGCCTGCGCCGGATGCCAGCCCGTTGCAACAATCCTTCGTGGCCCCGCGTAATGAGCTGGAACAGCGCGTCGCGCAGATCTGGCAGGACGTGCTCAAACGCGAGCGTGTCGGCCTCAATGACAACTTCTTTGAATTGGGCGGCCATTCGTTGTTGGCGACCCAGGTGGTTTCCCGGGTGCGCCATGCACTGAATATCGACCTGGCGCTGCGTACGCTGTTTGAGCACAGCACCTTGCACGCCTTTGTCCAGGCCCTGGGCCAGAGCCGTGCCGGTGACGAGCCGGCGCTGGTGGCGGTGGATCGTCAGCAGCCGCTCTTGCTGTCCTATGCCCAGGAGCGGCAGTGGTTCCTCTGGCAACTGGAACCGCACAGTGCTGCCTATAACATCCCGCTGGCCTTGCGCCTGCATGGCAGCCTGGATGTGGCAGCCCTGGCCCGCAGCTTCAATACGCTGATCGAGCGCCATGAAAGCCTGCGTACGCGCTTTACCCAGGACCAGCAGGCGCGGCAAATCATTGATGCCCCACTGGCATTGGCGCTGGTGGCAGAACCTTTGGCCAGTGACGCGCTGATCGCCGCTGCGGTGCAAGCCGAAGCCCAGGCACCGTTCGATTTGCAGCGCGGGCCGTTGTTGCGGGTGAAATTGCTGCAACTGGCGACGGACGATCATGTGTTGCTGCTGACGCAGCACCACATCATTTCTGATGGCTGGTCGATGCAGGTCTTGGTCGAAGAGTTGATTGCCCTGTACGGCGCCTATAGCCAGGGCCAGGGTCTGGAACTGCCAGCCCAGCCGATCCAGTACGCCGACTATGCGCAATGGCAGCGCCAGTGGATGGAGGCCGGTGAGCTGCAACGGCAACTGGCTTACTGGAGCAACCAGTTGGGCGGTGAGCAACCGGTCCTGGAACTGCCGACGGACCGGCCGCGTCCGGCGGTACAGGACACGCGTGGCGCGCGCCTGGAAATCCCGCTGGATGCGGCGCTGAGCGCCGGCCTGCGACAACTGGCACAGCGCGAAGGCGCGACGCTGTTTATGCTGCTGCTGGCGTCGTTCCAGGCCTTGCTGCATCGCTACAGCGGGCAAAGCGATATTCGTGTCGGCGTGCCGGTGGCCAACCGGCAGCGGGTCGATATCGAGCGCTTGATCGGCTTCTTCGTCAATACCCAGGTGCTCAAGGCCGAGGTGGATGGCCAGGGCGCGTTCATCGAACTGTTGCACCAGGTCAAGCATACGGCGCTGCAAGCCCAGGCCCATCAGGACCTGCCGTTCGAGCAACTGGTCCAGGCGCTGCAGCCCGAGCGCAGCCTGAGCCATAGCCCGTTGTTCCAAGTGATGTACAACCACCAGAGTGCGGGCAAGCAAAGCATCGATGTCGACTTGCCTGGGTTGCGGGTCGAAGGCCTGGCCTGGGACAAGCCGACCGCGCAGTTCGACCTGACGCTGGAAACCTACGAATCCCGCGACAGCCTCAGTGCTTCGCTGGTGTATGCCAGCGAGCTGTTCGACGCCAGCACCATCGAGCGCCTGGCGCAGCACTGGCAGCACCTGTTGCAGGCCGTGGTGGCTGACCCGACACAACGCATTGCCCAATTGCCGTTGCTGGCCGCCGCAGACGAGCGGGTGATCCTCGAAGACTGGAACCGCAGCGCCGTGGCCTACCCGGCCGGGCAGTGCATCCAGCAGTTGATCGAGGAACAGGCGGCGCGTACCCCGCAAGCGCTGGCGTTGGTATTTGCCGAGCAAGCACTGAGCTACGCCGAACTCAACGCCCGCGCCAACCAGTGGGCACACCGCCTGATGGAGCTGGGCGTCGGCCCGGATGTGCTGGTGGGCGTGGCGCTCGAGCGTTCGCTGGACATGGTTATCGGCCTGCTGGCGGTGCTCAAGGCCGGTGGCGCCTATGTGCCGCTGGACCCGGATTACCCGCAGGATCGCCTGGCCTACATGATCGAAGACAGCGGCCTCAAGCTGCTGTTGAGCCAGGCCCACCTGGTCTTGCCGACCCCGGTCCATGTGCAGGCGTTGGACCTGGGCCAGGCCCTGGACGGCTACAGCACGGCGAACCCACAGGTTGCGCTGGACCCGGAAAACCTCGCCTATGCGATCTACACCTCCGGCTCCACCGGCAAACCCAAGGGCGTGATGGTGCGCCATGGCGCGCTGACCAACTTCATCGTCAGCATGGCCGCCGCGCCGGGGATCGCTGCGCAGGATCGCCTGCTGTCGCTGACCACGTTCTCCTTCGATATCTTCGGCCTGGAGTTGTACGCGCCGTTGCTGGTCGGCGCACGCGTGGTGCTGGCCAGCCAGGACACCCAGCGCGATCCCGAATTGATCCTGCAACAGGTGCAAGAGCAGGGCATCACGCTGCTGCAAGCCACACCCTCGACCTGGCGCATGTTGCTGGAAAGCCCCAACGCGGGGGCCCTGGCGGGCCGGCGCTTGCTGTGTGGCGGTGAAGCGCTGGCCGATGAGTTGGCGCAGCGTATGACGGCCCTGGGGGCGCAAACCTGGAACCTGTATGGCCCGACCGAAACCACCATCTGGTCGGCCTTGCAGCCATTGACGGGCGAACACAGCCAGCCGTACCTGGGCAAGGCGATCAATAACACCTCGCTGTACATCCTCGGTGAAGACCTGTCGGCCAACCCGGTGGGGGTGGCCGGCGAGCTGTTGATCGGTGGCGATGGCCTGGCGCGCGGCTATTTCGAGCGCCCGGGGCTGACTGCCGAGCGTTTCCTGCCCAATCCCTATGGCGAGCCGGGCGGGCGCTTCTACCGCACCGGCGACCTGGCGCGCTACCGCGCAGACGGGGTGATCGACTACATCAGCCGGATCGACCATCAGGTGAAGATCCGTGGGTTCCGTATCGAACTGGGGGAAATCGAAGCGCGTCTGCTGGAGCACAGCGAGGTGCGCGAAGCCGTGGTGGTGGCCCAGGACGCGGTGCTGGTCAGCTACCTGGTGGCGCCAGACGTTGCACAAGACAGCTTGCGTGAAGCGCTGAAACACCGCCTGCAGCAACAACTGCCGGACTATATGGTGCCGCAGCACTGGCTGTTCATGGCGCGCCTGCCGCTGACGCCCAACGGCAAGCTGGACCGCAAGGCCCTGCCCAAGCCGGACGCCAGCCAGGTGCAAAAGTACTATGTGGCGCCGAGCACCGAACGCCAGCGGCAAGTGGCGCAGATCTGGCAGGAAGTGCTCAAGCTGGCGCAGGTGGGGCTGACGGATAACTTCTTTGAACTGGGCGGGCACTCGTTGCTGGCCACCCAGGTCATGTCGCGGGTGCGGCAGTTGCTGGACGTGGAAGTCCCGCTGCGCACCTTGTTTGAACACAGCACCTTGCAGGCCTTTGTCCAGGCCCTGGGCCAGGAACAGGCAAGTGCGGCGCCGCCGCTGTTGCCCGTGGCCCGGGACCAGGGGTTGCGCCTGTCCTATGCCCAGGAGCGGCAGTGGTTCCTCTGGCAACTGGAGCCGCAGAGTGTCGCCTACAACCTGCCCCTGGCCTTGCGCCTGCAAGGGCAGTTGGACGTGGAGGCACTGGAGCGCAGCTTCAATAGCCTGATCGCCCGTCATGAAATCCTGCGTACGGGGTTTGCGCAGCATGACCTGCAGGTGGTGCCGGTGATTCATGCCCAGGCCGACCTGCAACTGGAGGCGCAGGCGCTGGACCACGAGGCCGGGCTCGAGGCTGCGGTGGATGCCGAGGCGCATCGCCCGTTCGACCTCAAACACGACGCCCTGCTGCGGGTAAAACTGCTGCGCCTGGGGGCTGAGGAGCATGTCCTGATCCTCACCCAGCACCACATCGTGTCCGATGCCTGGTCGATGCAGGTGATGGTTGACGAACTGATTGCAACCTATGCCGCCTACAGTCAGGGGCGCACGCCGAACCTGCCGGCACTGGCGTTGCAGTACCTCGACTATGCGCAATGGCAGCGGCAGTGGATGGAAGACGGCGAGCAAGCCCGGCAACTGGCCTACTGGACCGACACCCTGGGCGGCGAGCAGCCGGTATTGGCCCTGCCCACCGACCACCCACGGCCGAGTGTGCAGAGCTTTGTCGGCGCCAGCCAAGAGGTGACATTGCCGGCCAGCCTGCTGCACTCACTCAAGGCCCTGGCCCAGCGTGAGCAGGTCACGCTGTTTATGCTGCTGCTGGCTTCGTTCCAGGCCTTGTTGCACCGTTACAGCGGGCAAAACGATATTCGGGTCGGCGTGCCCATCGCCAACCGTAACCGGGTGGAGATCGAGCGTCTGATCGGCTTCTTCGTCAATACCCAGGTGCTCAAGGCCGAGGTGGATGGGCAGGGCCGCTTCAGCGACTTGCTCGCTCAGGTCAAACAGACCGCGCTGCAGGCCCAGGCCCACCAGGACCTGCCGTTCGAGCAACTGGTGCACGCGTTGCAGCCCGAGCGCAGCCTGAGCCACAGCCCGCTGTTCCAGGTGATGTACAACCACCTCGACGAAGGCCGCAAAGGGCTCGATATTGCCTTGCCGGGCCTGAGCCTGTGCGGCCTTGAAGCCCGAGGCCGCACGACGCAGTTCGACCTGAGCCTGGAAACCTACGAATCCCACGGGCAGTTGGTCGCGACCCTGACCTATGCGGTCGATCTGTTTACAGCGCAAAGCATGGCGCAATTGCTTGGCCACTGGCAGAACCTGCTGCACGCCATTATCGCCGATCCGACGCAACGGGTAGCGGCGTTGCCGCTGCTGGCCGAGGCCCAGGCTCAACAAGTGCTGCTGGACTGGAACCAGACCCAGGCCGAGTACCCGCTGCACCTGGGGGTCCACCAATTGATCGAGGCCCAGGCCGAGCGCACGCCAGAGGCCATCGCCCTGGTGTTTGGCGACACGCAACTGAGCTATGCCCAGCTTGATGCCCGGGCCAACCAATGGGCCCGGCGCCTCAGCGGCCTGGGGGTGGGCACCGATGTGCTGGTCGGCGTGGCCGCGCAGCGCTCGCTGGAAATGGTCATTGGTTTGCTCGCCGTGCTCAAGGCCGGCGGCGCTTATGTCCCGCTCGACCCCGAGTATCCGCAGGAACGTCTGGGCTACATGATGCAGGACAGCGGGATCGGCCTGTTGTTGACCCAGGCGCACCTGCGTGAGCAGCTTCCGGTTCCCCAAGGGCTGCAAGTGCTTGACCTCGATGAGTCGGTGGCAACCTTCAGTACCGAACGGCTCCAGCGCGAACCGGACCCGCAAAGCCTGGCGTATGTGATCTACACCTCAGGCTCCACCGGGCAACCCAAAGGCGCCGGCAACCGGCACGCCGCGCTGACCAACCGCCTGTGCTGGATGCAGGAGGCTTATCCACTGGATGCCACGGACGCGGTGTTGCAGAAAACCCCGTTCAGCTTTGACGTGTCGGTCTGGGAGTTCTTCTGGCCGCTGATGACCGGTGCACGCCTGGTGGTCGCGGAACCTGGGGCCCATCGTGACCCGGGCGTCCTGGTCGAGCTGATCAACCAGCACGCCGTGACCACGCTGCACTTTGTGCCCTCGATGCTCCAGGCCTTCCTGCTGGACGCCCGCGCGGCCAGTTGCACAGGCTTGCGCCAGGTGATCTGCAGCGGTGAAGCGTTGCCGGTGGAGGCTCAGCAGCAGGTGTTCAAACAACTGCCGCAGGCCCGCTTGTACAACCTGTATGGCCCAACCGAAGCGGCCATCGACGTGACGCATTGGCACTGTGTCGATGAAGGGCGCGACAGCGTGCCGATCGGTCAGCCGATCGCCAACGTGGGCACCTATATCCTCGGCCCGGATCTGGAACCGTTGCCGGTGGGTGTGGCCGGTGAGTTGCACCTGGGGGGTGAAGGCCTGGCCCGTGGCTACCACCGCCGGCCGGCGCTGACCGCCGAGCGTTTTGTGCCGAACCCGTATGGCGCCGGGCGTCTGTACCGTACCGGTGACCTGGCCCGGCATCGGGCCAGCGGGGTGATCGAGTACCTCGGGCGTCTCGACCATCAAGTGAAGATCCGCGGCCTGCGTATCGAGCTGGGGGAAATCGAAGCGCGCCTGATGGAGCAACCGTCGGTGATCGAGGCGGTCGTGATCGCGCAGGACGGGCCGACCGGCAAACGCCTGGTGGCCTACGTGGTGCCAGGCGATGGGCAACTGCTGCACAGCAGCGAGCAGGAGCAGGCCCGGTTTGGCGCAACGCTGGGCGCGAGCCTGTCGCGCCACCTGCCGGACTATATGGTGCCGGGGCAGTGGATCGTCCTCGCGCGCATGCCGTTGAGCCCCAACGGCAAGCTGGATCGCAAGGCCTTGCCCAAGGCCGATCCGGTGTTGGCGCAGCAGGTTTACCAGGCGCCGGAAACCGAACTCGAACAACAGATCGCCGCGATCTGGCAGGACATCCTGCACATCGAGCGCATTGGCTTGGGTGACAACTTCTTTGACCTGGGAGGGCATTCATTGCTCGCGACACAGGCGGTCTCGCGCATCAACTCACAACTGGGCATCGACATTGCGCTGCGCCTGATCTTTGAAACGCCGACCCTTGCCGAGTTCGCCCAGGCGGTGCTCGAAAGCCGTTCGGCCCTGAGCGAAGAAGGGCTGTCGGATATTGAAAAAATGATGGACCTGATGGAGGAGGCTTGAAATGGATAAGACTACCGCAGAGCGTATTGCCAAGCGTTTCATCGGCCTGGGTCTGGAGCAGCGGCGCCAGATCCTGGCAAAGATGAACGAGGCCAACAACAGCTTCAAGCTGTTGCCGATTGTCGCCAGTCGCCATGACGTGCCCCGCATTCCTTTGTCTTTTGCCCAGCAACGCCTGCTGTTTCTCTGGCAGATGGAGCCGCAGAGCCCGTTCTACAACGTGCCGCGTGCCGTGCGCCTCAAGGGGGAGTTGAACGAAACCAGCCTGCGCCAGGCCTTCGATGCGTTGGTGCAGCGCCATGAAGTGCTGCGCACCCGTTTCGTCTCGCAAGACGGTGCCTTCTATCAGCATATTGACGAGCACGCGCCGGTGAATCTGCAGTGCATCGACGTGCCTGCGGCGGCCCTGGAGGCGGCAGAAGCCGGGCTCAAGGCCCTGGTCGCCGAGGAACTGGCGCAGCCCTTCGATCTGATCAACGGCCCGTTGCTGCGGGTCAAACTCTACCGTCTCGGCGCCCAGGAGCATGTGCTGGTGGTGACGGTGCATCACATCGTTTCCGATGGCTGGTCGAGCCAGTTGATGGTCGAGGAATTTGTCCACCTGTATGACGCGATCGCGCACCAGCGTGAGCCCCGGTTGCCAGTCTTGCCGATCCAGTACGCGGACTTTGCCCTGTGGCAACGCAGCTGGATGGAGGCCGGTGAAAGCGAGCGCCAGTTGCAGTACTGGACGCAGACGCTGGGCGACGAGCAGCCGTTGCTGGCGTTGCCGTTGGACCGCGAGCGTCCACCGCTGCCCAGTTATCGCGGCGCGGCGTTCACCGCCGATTGCTCCAGGGCCTTGTCCCAGGCCCTGAAAGCCCTGGGCAGCGAGCGCGGTTACACGTTGTTCATGCTGGTGCTGGCGGGGTTCTCGGTGGTCTTGGCCCGCCAGAGCGGGCAGCGCGATATCCGTCTGGGGGCGCCGAACGCCGGGCGCAATCGCAGTGAAACCGAAGGCCTGATCGGTTTCTTTATCAACACCCAGGTCTTGCGGGTCGAGGTCGACGAGCAGCAGAGTTTCGAGCAGTTGCTGGCACAGGTCAAAGAGGTCGTATTCGGGGCCCAGGCGCATCAGGACTTGCCCTTCGAGCAGTTGGTGGATGCCCTGGCGCCTGAGCGTAACCTGAGCCACAACCCGTTGTTCCAGGTGAAGATCAACCAGAACCTGGCGGGTAGCGGCCTGAGCCACAATGGCCAGGGCAGTTTTTCCGCGCTGGGCATTGAGCCCTTCGAGATCGCGGAACATGACGCGCGTTTCGACCTGGCATTGGACTTCACCGACACTGAACACGGCATCCAGATCAGCTTCAGCTACGCGACCGACCTGTTCGAGCGCGGCACTGTCGAGGCCATGGCCGAGGCGTTGCAGGCCGTATTGCAGGCGATGGTCGCGGCGCCTGCCGCGCCGATTCATCAACGGCCCGGCGTGGCCGGGGTGGTGGGCGAAGAGGTCACGCAGGCTTTCGCGCATCCGCATTTCCTGGGGTTGTGGCAAGCCAACGGGCCCACCCGTGGCGATGCCGCCGCCGTGCGCTGCGAGCAGGCACTCATCAGTTTTGCCGAACTGGAGCAGCAGTCCAACCGCCTGGCCCGGCACTTGCGCGAGCAAGGGTTGCGCAGTGGCGAGGTCGTGGCCCTGGCCCTGGAGCGCAGCGCCGCCTGGACCGTGGGCCTGCTGGCGATACTCAAGGCCGGTGGCGTGTACCTGCCGCTGGATGTGCAACAACCGGCCGAGCGCTTGCAACAGGTGCTCAGTGGCAGTGGCGCGGCCTGGCTGTTGCGCCCGGCGGGCGATAGCCGTATCGAGTGCCAGTGCGCGGTGGTTGACTATGATCCGGCGCAGTTTGCCGCGTACAGCGCCGCCCTGCTGGACCTGCAAGTGGCCCCGGAGCAACCGGCCTACTTGATCTTCACCTCGGGTTCCACCGGGCAGCCCAAGGGGGTGCTGGTCAGCCATCAGGCCTTGGGTAACTACGTACAAGCGATTTTGCAGCAGTTGCGCCTGCCGAGCGATGCCAGCCTGGCGATGATTTCCACCCTGGCGGCGGACCTGGGGCACACCATGCTGTTTGCTGCGCTGGCCAGCGGGCGCCTGTTGCACCTGGTGCCGCAGGCCTATGCGTTCGACCCGGACCGTTTCGCCCGTTACATGCGCGAGCACCGGGTCGGCGCGCTGAAAGTCGTGCCCAGCCATTTGCACAGCCTGTTGCAGGCCGGTAACCCGGCCGATGTGCTGCCGGCCCATGTGTTGGTGCTGGGGGGCGAGACGTGCCCGTGGTCCTTGGTGCACCAGGTGGCGCAACTGGCGCCGGATTGCCGGATCATCAACCATTACGGGCCGACCGAAACCACGGTCGGCGTACTGACCCACGAGGTGACGGGCGAGCGACCCGCGACCTTGAGCGTGCCCGTCGGCCAACCCCTGGCCAATACCCGCGCGCGCCTGCTGGACGCCTACCTCAACCCGGTCGCCGCGCGAGTGGCGGGGGAGTTGTACCTGGGCGGTGCCGGTGTGGCGCAAGGTTATCTGAACCAGCCAGGCTTGACCGCCGAACGTTTTGTGCCTGATCCACAAGGGGGGCAGGGCGAGCGGGTGTACCGCACCGGCGACCGTGCGCGGCGTGTCGATGGCGCGCTGGAGTTTCTCGGGCGTGGCGACGACCAGGTGAAAATCCGTGGCTACCGGGTCGAGCCTGGCGAGGTCCAGCAGGTTTTGCGGCAGTTGGACAGCGTACAAGATGCGGCCGTGCTGGCGTTGCCGATGGACAGCGATGCCGGGCGTGTACAACTGGTTGCCTACTGCGTACTGGCGCCAACGGCCAGCACCGATGCCGAACAACTGACCCGCGAGCTGCAGGGGCGGCTGCCCGACTACATGGTGCCGGCGCGGATCATGTTGCTCGAACGCTTGCCGCTGACGGCCAACGGCAAGCTGGATCGTCGGGCCCTGCCGGTCCCGGATGCACAGGCCCAAGCCTATGTGGCCCCCGGCAATGAGCTGGAACAGGCGTTGGCCGAAGTCTGGGCCCAGGTGCTCAAGGTCGAGCAGGTCGGCACGGGCGACAACTTTTTTGAACTGGGCGGTGACTCGATCCTCAGCCTGCAAATCATTGCCCGGGCCAAGCGTCGCGGGATCAAGCTGACCCCCAAGCAGTTGTTTGAAAAACAGACCATTGCCCAGTTGGCGCAAGTGGCCAAATGGGTCGAGATCAAGGCCCCTGCGGCGCCGGCCAGCACCCGGCAGGTCAGTGGAGCCCAGGCGATGCTGCCGATCCAGGCACGTTTCTTTGCCCTGGATATTCCCCAGCGCCATCACTGGAACCAGTCGATCCTGCTGCACCCCCAGGCCCGCCTGGATGGGGCCGCGTTGAACCTGGCCTTGCAGGCGTTATATGCCCAGCACGATGCGCTGCGCCTGGCCTTCACGCAACAGGGCGAGCAATGGCGCGCCGACTATCAGGCGCACATACCCGGCGAGTTGCTGTGGACTCCCGCGGCCCTGGCGACAGTGGATGAGGTCCAGGCCCTGGCCGATCAGGCCCAGCGCAGCTTGAGCCTGGAGCAGGGCGTGTTGCTGCGTGCCGTCTTGATGGAGTTGCCCCAGGGGCAGCAACGCCTGCAACTGGTGATTCATCACACCGTAGTCGACGGCGTGTCCTGGCGGGTGTTGCTGGAAGATCTGCAAAGCGCCTACACCCAGGCGGCGCGCGGGGAGCCGGTCAAGCTGGCTGGCAAGGGGACTTCGTTGCAAGCCTGGGGCGAGCGTGTGCAGGGCTATGCCCAGAGTGATGCACTTAAGGCCCAGTTGGGTTATTGGCAGGATTGCTTGCAGGGTAGCGTGTTGGATCTGCCTCGCGACAACCCGGACGGCGGCTTGAGCCTGTCCCAGGCTGTTGTGGTATCGACCCGCCTGGATCAGGCCTTGACGCACCAGCTGTTGAAAGTCGCGCCAGCGGCCTACCGGACCCAGGTCAATGACCTGTTGCTGACCGCACTGGCCCGCGTGCTGTGCCGCTGGAGCCAACAGTCTGCGGTGGCGATCCAGCTGGAGGGGCATGGCCGTGAAGCCTTGTTCGATGAGCTGGACATCTCCCGGACCATGGGCTGGTTCACCAGCCTGTTCCCGGTGAAGCTGACCCCGGCTGCCGATCTCGACACGTCGATCAAGCACGTCAAGGAGCAACTGCGTCAGTTGCCGAACAAAGGCATCGGCTACGGCTTGCTGCGTTACTGTGGCGATGCGGCCAGCCAGGCGGCGTTGGCCGACCTCGGCGAGCCACGGATTACCTTTAACTACCTGGGCCAGTTCGACGGGGACTTTGCCGCAGGCCAGGGCGCACTGTTCCTGCCGGCGCCTGAAGCCGACGGTGCCGCACGCAGCGAACTGGGGGAACTGAGCAACTGGCTGAGCATCAACGGTCAGGTGTACGGCGCCGAGCTGGAACTGAGCTGGACCTTCAGCACGGGCATGTATCACCACCACACGGTGCAGGCGTTGGCCGACGATTACGCCGCTGAGCTGGCGGCGCTGATCGAGCATTGCAGTAACGAACAGCACAGTGGTGTGACGCCGTCGGACTTCAACCTGGTGAATGTCACCCAGGCGCAGCTGGAGCGGCTGCCCGTCACGCCACGGGACATCGCCGATCTGTATCCGCTGTCGCCTATGCAGCAGGGGATTGTGTTCCACAACCTGCACGAGCCGGATGGCCCGGCCTACACCAACCAGTTGCGGGTCGATGTGCAGCAATTGGATGCCGAGCGTTTCCGCGCGGCCTGGCAGCAGACCCTGGATGCCCACGATATTCTGCGCACCGCGTTTGTCTGGCCGCAGGAGATGAATGCGCCGCTGCAGATCGTGTTGGGCAGCGTGCCCATGCCACTGGTGATTCATGACTGGCAGGGCCGGGCGAACCTTGAGCAGGCCCTCGATCAGTTGGCCCGTGAGGATTTGGACACTGGTTTTCAGCTTGATCGTGCGCCGTTGCTGCGGGTAATCCTGGTACGTACCGGCGCCAGCACTTATCACCTGATTTACACCAGCCATCACATCCTGATGGACGGCTGGAGCACTTCGCAGCTGTTTGGCGAGGTGTTGCAACGCTACGCCGGGCAGGCGCCTGCCGCAGCGCAGGGGCGCTATCGCGACTACATCGAGTGGTTGAGCCAGCGGGATGCCCAGGCCAGCCAGGGGTTCTGGCGCCAGGCCTTGGAGCACTTGCAGGAGCCGACCCGCCTGGCTGACGCCGTGGGCCCGCAACAGGTGCTGGGCAGTGGTTATGCGGACCATGAGCATCGGTTCAGCGCCGAGCTGACGGCGCAGTTGAACGCGTTTGCCCGCGCGCAAAAAATCACCCTCAACACCCTGATGCAGGCTGCCTGGCTCTTGTTGTTGCAGCGCTACACCGGCCACGCCACGGTGACCTTCGGTGCCACTGTGGCCGGGCGCCCGATGGACTTGCCAGGGGTCGAGCAGCAGATCGGCCTGTTTATCAACACCTTGCCGGTGGTGGCCACGCCGTCGCCGCAACAGACGGTGGCGCAGTGGGTTCAGCAGGTGCAGGACCTTAACCTGGCCTTGCGCGAGCACGAACACACGCCGCTGTATGACATTCAACGCTGGGCCGGGTTGGGGGCGGGCCCGTTGTTTGACAGTCTCCTGGTGTTCGAGAACTACCCGATGTCCGAGGCCTTGCAGCAAGGGCAGGGGAGTGGCCTGGTGTTCTCGCCGATTCGCCGCCAGGAGCAAACCAACTACCCGCTGACCCTGGTGGCCGTGGCAGGCCGCGAGCTGACCCTGGGTTGCAGTTTTGACCAGGCCTGTTTCGACGTGGCGAGTGTCCAGCGTCTGGCCGAGCAACTGGAGCATCTGATGAGCCAGTTCATGGCTGACGCCGGCCAACCACTCGGCGCCCTGGAGTTGTTGCGTGCAGACCCGCGTCAGGCCGCATTGGCCTGGGGGCGTGCGCCGAGTCGCGCACTGGCCACCGCGAGTGTGGTCGCGCAGATCGAGGCCCAGGTACGGCGTGAGCCGCAGGCGCCGGCGCTGGTGTTTGGCGAGGAGCAACTGGATTACGCCACCCTCGATGCCCGGGCCAATCAGTTGGCGCACAAGCTGCGGGCGCTGGGCGTTGGCCCGGAAGTGCGAGTGGGCGTGTGCCTGCGCCGCACCCCGCAGATGGTCATTGGCCTGCTGGCGATCCTCAAGGCGGGCGGTGCTTATGTGCCGCTGGACCCGGAGTACCCACAGGAGCGCTTGCTGCATATGCTCGACGATAGCCAGGCAAGCGTGGTGCTGAGCGAAGCGCCATTGCTCGAGGTGCTGCCCGCCGAGCTGCAAGCCCAGGTGCTGCTGGTCGAGCCGGGCCCGCAATGGCTGCATGACTGGCCGCAGACCTGCCCGGCGCCGCTGACCTGCGCGGCCAACCTGGCGTATGTGATTTACACCTCCGGCTCCACCGGCAAGCCCAAGGGTGTGGCCATCACCCATGGCAACGTCGCGGCATTGGTCCAGTGGTCGCTGGCGACCTATCCGCGTGAAGCCCTGCAAGGGGTGCTGGCCTCGACGTCGATCTGCTTCGACCTGTCGGTGTGGGAGATCTTCGTCACCCTGGCCGGCGGTGGTTTCATGGTGCTTGCGGACAACGCCCTGGCCTTGCCCGAGTTGCCGGCGCGCGCGCGCGTACGCCTGATCAATACCGTGCCCTCGGCGATTGCCGCCTTGCAGCGGGCCGGGCAGATCCCGCCCTCGGTGCAGACCATCAACCTGGCGGGCGAGCCGCTCCGGCAGGCGCTGGTCGACAGCTTGTACGCCAGCACGGCGGTGGAGCGTGTCTACGATTTGTACGGCCCCTCGGAAGACACGACCTATTCGACCTTCACCCTGCGTGTGCCGGGCGGGCGGGCGAATATCGGGCGGCCACTGGAAAACACCACGGCCTACTTGCTCGATTCGCAGTTGCAGGTGCTGCCGGCGGGTGTCGCGGCCGAGTTGTACCTGGCGGGCGCCGGGGTTACCCGTGGTTACCTGATGCGTCCAGGGCTGACCGCAGAGCGGTATGTGCCGGATCCCTTTTCCACTGGCGGTGAGCGGCTATACCGCAGCGGCGACCTGGTACGCCAGGGCGCCGAGGGTGATATCGAGTACATCGGGCGGGCCGACCATCAGGTGAAAGTCCGCGGTTTCCGTATCGAACTGAGCGAGATCGAAGCCCGCCTGCTGGCGCATCCCACCGTGTGCGAGGCGGTCGTACTGACGCAGGAGGGGGCTGGCGGCAACCAGTTGCTGGCCTATGTCGTGGCCGAGCCGGTTGCCGGCGCGCAGCCCGGCCTGGTGGACAGCCTGCGCCGCCATCTGGCGGCCAGCCTGCCGGCGTATATGGTGCCCAGTCATCTGCACCTGATCGACGCGTTGCCATTGACGCCCAATGGCAAGCTTGACCGCAACGTCCTGCTGGCCCTGGGCGGCAACCCACGGCTATTGGAATACGCCGCGCCGCGCACTGACGTGCAACGGGAGGTGGCGACTATCTGGCAGCAAGTGCTGGAAGTCGAACAGGTCGGCTTGAACGATAGTTTCTTCCAGCTCGGCGGCCATTCGTTATTGGCGACCCTGGTGGTCACGCGGATCAGCGAGCGCCTGGGTGACCAGGTGCCGCTCAAGGAGTTGTTTGCCGCAGACACCCTGGAACAGTTCTGTGACCGCATCGAAGCCCTGCGCGCCGATTTGTCGCCGGTTCAGGATCAATTGGCTAAATCTCTGGAGGCCCTCAAACGTCTATCTCTCGATGATCTTGAAAAACTGATTTCTTGAGTGAGGACAACGCGTGCAAGAGCTAATCGAGTCGGTAGGAAAACTTTCGGCCAAACAAAGAAAGGCGCTGGCCGTTCTGCTCAAGCAGAAAGGCCTGAACCTTTTTACGATTGCCCCGGTTTTCCAGCGCGCGGCCGAAGAACCGCTGTTGCTGTCCTATGCCCAGCAACGGCAATGGTTCCTCTGGCAGTGGGCGCCGCAGAGCACGGCTTATAACATCCCGACGGCCCTGCGACTCAAGGGGCGGCTGGATACTGCTGCGTTGCAACGCAGCATCGAGGCCCTGGTCGACCGACACGAAAGCCTGCGCAGCGTGTTCACTCAACAAGATGATCAACCCTTGCAAGTGATCCTGCCCCCAGGGCCTTTTGCATTGGCTATCGATGAACTGCACCTGCCGCAGGGCGAGTCCCTGGAGGCTCACTTGCAGGCATTCGTTGCCGAGGAAACCGGCAAACTCTTTGATTTGCAGGCAGGTCCGCTGATACGCGCGCGTTTGTTGCGTCTGGCTGCGGATGACCATGTGCTGGTGATGACCTTGCATCACATCGTCTCCGACGGCTGGTCGATGCAGGTCATGGTCGAGGAGCTGGTGCAGTTTTATACAGGCTTCAGCCAGGGCCAGGCCGTCCAGCTGCCGGAGTTGACGATCCAGTATCCCGACTACGCGCAATGGCAGCGCCAGTGGATGGAGGCCGGCGAGCAGGAGCGGCAACTGGCCTATTGGCAAGGCAAGCTCGGCGGCGAACAGCCAGTGCTGGAGCTGCCGACCGATTTCCCACGGCCGGCGTTGCAGAGTTTTGCCGGGGCCAGTTGTGGCCTGATTCTGGATGCGGCGCTCGCCGAAGGCCTCAAGGCCCTGGCCAAGCGGGAAAACACCACGCTGTTTGTGCTGTTGCTGGCGTCATTCCAGACCCTGTTGCACCGTTACACTGGTCAGGAAGACATTCGCGTCGGTGTGCCTGTGGCCAATCGGGGGCGCGCTGAAATCGAGCGTTTGATCGGCTTCTTCGTCAATACCCAGGTGCTCAAGGCGGATATCGATGGCCAGGGCTCCTTTATCGAGTTGCTGCGCCAGGTGCGCCAGACCGCCCAGGATGCCCAGGCCCACCAGGACCTGCCGTTCGAGCAACTGGTGGAGGCGTTGCAGCCCGGGCGCAGCCTGAGCCACAGCCCATTGTTCCAGGTGATGTTCAATCACCAGGCCGAAAGCCGCAACGCTGCGCAAAGCGGCCTGGGTGAGCTGAGCATTGAGCGTCTGGAATGGCAAAGCCAGACGGCCCAGTTCGACCTGGTGCTCAACACGATCGAACATGCCCATGGCATCGAAGCGGTGCTCAAGTACGCCACGGATCTGTTCGACGCCAGCACCATCGAACGCCTGGCGCAGCACTGGCAGCACCTGTTGCAGGCCGTGGTCGCTGACCCGACGCAACGCATTGCCCAATTGCCGTTGCTGGCCGCCGCAGACGAGCGGGTGATTCTCGAAGACTGGAACCGCACCGCCGTGGCCTACCCGGCCGGGCAGTGCATCCAGCAGTTGATCGAGGAACAGGCGGCGCGTACCCCCGAGGCGTTGGCGCTGGTGTTTGCCGAGCAAGCACTGAACTACACCGAACTCAATGCCCGGGCCAACCAGTGGGCACACCGCTTGATGGCGCTAGGCGTCGGCCCGGATGTGCTGGTGGGCGTGGCGCTCGAGCGTTCGCTGGACATGGTTATCGGCCTGCTGGCGGTGCTCAAGGCCGGTGGCGCCTATGTGCCGCTGGACCCGGATTACCCGCAGGATCGCCTGACCTACATGATCGAAGACAGTGGCCTCAAACTGCTGTTGAGCCAGGCCCATTTGGCCTTGCCGACCCCGGCTGATGTGCAGATGCTGGACCTGGGCCAGGCCCTGGACGGCTACAGCACGGCGAACCCGCAGGTCGCATTGGACCCGGAAAACCTCGCCTATGCGATCTACACCTCCGGCTCCACCGGCAAGCCCAAGGGCGTGATGGTGCGCCACGGCGCGCTGACCAACTTCATTGTCAGCATGGCCGCCGTACCGGGGATCGCTGCGCAGGATCGCCTGCTGTCGCTGACCACGTTCTCTTTCGATATCTTCGGCCTGGAGCTGTACGCGCCGTTGATGGTCGGCGCACGCGTGGTGCTGGCCAGCCAGGACACCCAGCGCGATCCCGAATTGATCCTGCAACAGGTGCAAGAGCAGGGCATCACGCTGCTGCAAGCCACGCCCTCGACCTGGCGCATGTTGCTGGAAAGCCCCAACGCGGGGGCCCTGGCGGGCCGGCGCTTGCTGTGCGGCGGCGAGGCGCTGGCCGATGAACTGGCGCAGCGCATGACGGCCCTGGGGGCCGAGACCTGGAACCTGTATGGCCCGACCGAGACCACCATCTGGTCGGCCTTGCAGCCGTTGACGGGCGAACACAGCCAGCCGTACCTGGGCAAGGCGATCAATAACACCTCGCTGTACATCCTCGGTGAAGACCTGTCGGCCAACCCGGTGGGGGTGGCCGGCGAGCTGTTGATCGGTGGCGATGGCCTGGCGCGCGGCTATTTCGAGCGCCCGGGGCTGACTGCCGAGCGTTTCCTGCCCAATCCCTATGGCGAGCCGGGCGGGCGCTTCTACCGCACCGGCGACCTGGCGCGCTACCGCGCAGACGGGGTGATCGACTACATCAGCCGGATCGACCATCAGGTGAAGATCCGTGGGTTCCGTATCGAACTGGGGGAAATCGAAGCGCGTCTGCTGGAGCACAGCGAGGTGCGCGAAGCCGTGGTGGTGGCCCAGGACGGTGCGCACGGCGCGGTGCTGGTCAGTTACCTGGTGGCGCCTGAGGCGGCACAAGACAGCTTGCGTGAAGCGCTGAAACACCGCCTGCAGCAACAATTGCCGGACTATATGGTGCCGCAGCACTGGCTGTTCATGGCGCGCCTGCCGCTGACGCCCAACGGCAAGCTGGACCGCAAGGCCCTGCCCAAGCCGGACGCCAGCCAGGTGCAGCAGCACTACCTGGCGCCGAGGACCGAACGCCAGTGGCAAGTGGCGCAGATCTGGCAGGCAGTGCTCAAGCTGGAGCAAGTGGGGCTGACGGACAACTTCTTTGAACTGGGCGGGCACTCGTTGCTGGCCACCCAGGTCATGTCGCGGGTGCGGCAGTTGCTGGGCGTGGAAGTCCCGCTGCGCACCTTGTTTGAGCACAGCACCTTGCAGGCCTTTGTCCAGGCCCTGGAGCCAGAAGCGTCGAGTGTGCAGGCCCCGGCGTTGACTCGGGTCGCACGCGATCAAGCGTTGCCGCTGTCCTATGCCCAGGAGCGCCAATGGTTCCTCTGGCAGTTGGACCCGGACAGCGCCGCCTACCATATTCCGACGGCGTTACGCCTGCGCGGCGTACTGGATGTGGCTGCTTTGCAGCGCAGTTTCAACGCGCTGCTGGCGCGTCATGAGAGCCTGCGCACGCAGTTTATCGAGGCCGATGGGCGCACCGTGCAGGTGATTCAGCCCGAGATGACACTGACCCTCGCCGTCGAGCCCTTCGGCCCCACAGCCGATTTCGATAGCCGGCTCAAGGCCCGGGTCGATGAGGAAATCAGCCAGTTGTTCAATCTGCAACAAGGCCCGTTGCTGCGGGCCAGGCTGCTGCAATTGGCCAGCGATGACTACGTGCTGATCGTGACCCAGCACCATATCGTCTCCGACCGCTGGTCGATGAAAGTGACCGTGGATGAGTTGATTGACCTCTATGCCGGGTACAGCCAGGGCCGGGACGTGCAACTGCCGGCCTTGCCGATCCAGTACGCCGACTATGCACTGTGGCAGCGCCAGTGGATGGACAGCGGCGAGCGCGAGCGTCAACTGGCCTACTGGCTGGAGCAACTGGCCGGTGAGCAGCCGGTGCTGGAGTTGCCGACCGATCACCCGCGCCCGGCCCAGCAGAGTTACCGTGGCGCGCAAATTCATATCCCGTTGCGCCCAGGGTTGGGCATGGCGTTGAAGCAGTTGGCCCAGCGCGAGCAGGTCACGCTGTTCATGCTGTTGCTGGCTTCGTTCCAGGCCTTGTTGCATCGCTACAGCGGGCAAAACGACATTCGGGTCGGGGTGCCCATCGCCAACCGTAACCGGCTGGAGACCGAGGGCCTGATTGGCTTCTTCGTCAATACCCAGGTGCTCAAGGCGCAGTTCAGCGAAGGCTTGTCGTTTCGCGATTTGCTCGGCCAGGTGCGTCGCACCGCATTGGCTGGCCAGGCCTGGCAGGACCTGCCGTTCGAGCAGTTGGTCGACCGCTTGCAGCCCGAGCGCAGCCTGAGCCATAACCCGTTGTTCCAGGTGATGTTCAACCATCAGAGCCAGGACCCTCAGGTCCAGCACAGCACTCAACTGGGCGCGTTGCAGGTCGAAGGCTTGAGCTGGGAGAGCACCACTGCGCAATTTGACCTGACCTTGAACACCTTTGAATCCGAAGACGGGGTGTCGGCGTCACTGATCTATGCCACTGACCTGTTCGAGGCCGCGACCATCGAGCGCCTGGCCTTGCACTGGCAAACCCTGCTGGAGGGGATTGTCAGCCATCCGCAGCAGTCGGTGGCCGAGCTGGCGCTACTCAGCGCCCACGAGGTGCAACTGATCAGCCACGACTGGAATGCCAACGCTTCGCCCTTTGCCGATCAGCCCGGTATCCAGCATCTGATCGAAGCGCGCGCGGCGCAACAACCGGAGGCCCTGGCCCTGGTGTCGGGCGAGCACACCCTCAGTTACGCCCAACTCAATGCGCGGGCCAACCAGTTGGCACACCGTCTGATCGAGTTGGGGATTGCCGCGGAAGTCCGGGTGGGTGTGGCGATGCCGCGCTCCAGCGAGTTGGTGATTGCCTTGCTGGCGGTCTTGAAGGCCGGTGGCGCCTATGTGCCGCTGGACCCGGATTACCCGCAGGAGCGTGTGGCCTACATGCTTGAAGACAGCCAGGCCAAGGTGTTGTTGACCCAGGCCGGCTTGCTGGCACAACTGCCCCAGGGGGACGCCCAGGTACTGCTGGTGGAGGCCGGTGGCTATGAATTTGCCGGGTATCCTGAGCACAACCCGGGGCCGCGTGGGCACTCGTCGAACCTGGCCTATGTGATTTACACCTCCGGCTCCACGGGCAAACCCAAGGGCGTGGCGATTGCCCACCGTAACGTGCTGGCGCTGATCCACTGGTCGCAGCAGGTGTACCGCCAGGCTGACCTGCAAGGTGTCCTGGCCTCGACGTCGGTGTGTTTCGACCTGTCGGTCTGGGAAATCTTCGTCACCCTGGCCAGTGGCGGCTCACTCATCATGGCGCGCAATGCCCTGGAGCTGCCTGAGCTGGCGGCCCGCGATCAAGTACGCCTGATCAACACCGTACCGTCGGCGATTGCCGCCCTGCAGCGGGCCGGGCAGATTCCTGCCAGTGTGCGCATCATCAACCTGGCCGGCGAACCGCTGAAGCAGGCGCTGGTAGACGTCCTCTACGCGCAGCCCACGGTGGCGCACGTCTATGACTTGTATGGCCCATCGGAAGACACCACCTATTCGACCTGGACCCGGCGCGGCCGCGGGGCGTCGGCCAATATTGGCCGGCCCCTGGCCAACACCGCCAGCTACTTGCTGGACCGCCAGTTGCAAAGCGTACCGGTGGGCGTCGCGGCCGAGCTGTACCTGGCGGGCGAAGGCATTACCCGTGGCTACCTGTTCCGCCCCGGCCTGACTGCCGAACGCTATGTGCCCAACCCGTTCTCGACCACGGGCGAGCGTCTGTACCGTACCGGTGACCTGACCCGTTACCGCGCCGATGGCGTGCTCGAATACGTTGGGCGCATCGACCATCAGGTCAAGGTGCGTGGCTTCCGTATCGAATTGGGGGAAATCGAGGCGCGGTTGCTGGCTCTTGAGTCGGTGCGCGAAGGCGTGGTGTTGGCGATCGACGGGGCCAGCGGCCAGCAGTTGGTGGCCTATCTGGTGGCATCGGTCAGTGCCAGCGCAGGGCCGGCCGCCCTGGGCGAGGCGATCAAGGCACAACTCAAGGAGCACTTGCCGGAGTACATGGTGCCGGCGCATGTGGTGTTCCTCGACCAGTTGCCGCTGACCCCCAATGGCAAGCTCGACCGCAAGGCTTTGCCGGCCCCGGACCTGACCCAGAACCTGCGGGCCTATCTCGCCCCGGGCAATGCCCTGGAGCGCCAGCTGGTGGCGATCTGGCAGGACATCCTCAAGCTGGAACAGGTCGGGGTCACCGATAACTTCTTTACCCTGGGTGGCGACTCGATCATCTCGATCCAGGTGGTCAGCCGGGCGCGTCAGGCGGGCATTCGCTTTACCCCTAAAGACTTGTTCCAGCAACAAACCGTGCAGCGCCTGGCGAGGGTGGCCGAGGTCGGCGAACCGGACGTACTCGGTGAGCAAGGCCCGATAAGCGGGACCAGCGCCCTGTTGCCGGTGCAGCAGTGGTTCTTTGAACAGGCCATCCCCGAGCGTCAACGCTGGAACCAATCGGTGTTGCTCAAACCGTTGAACCCTTTGCATCCGCAACGCCTTGAGCAGGCCTTGCAGGCGCTGATCAGTCATCACGACGGGTTGCGCCTGAGCTTTGATCCGCAGGCCCTGACGGCCAGCTATCGCTCCCCGGCGCAACAGCAGCAGATGCCCGCGCCGCTCTGGCACAGAACGGTGGCCGACCTGGGCGAGCTTGAACGGCTTGCCGACCAGGCCCAGGGCAGTCTCGACCTGGAGCAGGGGCCACTCCTGCGCGCCGTGCTCTTTGAGTTGCCCAATGCCCAGCAGCGCCTGTTACTGGTGGTGCATCACTTGGTGGTGGACGGCGTGTCGTGGCGCATTCTGCTGGAGGACCTGCAAGGTGCCTACAAGCAGCTGTTGGCTGAGCAGGCGGTGCTGTTCAGCCCCAAGACGGTGTCATTCAAACGCTGGGTCGAGCACGTGCAGGCCTATAGCCAGAGCGCCGCTTTACGGCAACAGTTGCCCTACTGGCAGGCCCAGGGGCTGGCCGATGCCGCGCAACTGCCTTGCGATAACCCGCAAGGCTCACTGCAAAACTGTCACGCCCAGACGGTCTACACGCGCCTGGGCTCAACCCTGACCCGCCAGTTGTTGCAAGACACGGCCGCAGCCTATCGGACCCAGATCAACGACTTGCTGTTGGCCGCGTTGGCGCGGGTGGTCTGCCGCTGGACCGGGCAGGGCTCAACGTTGATCCAGCTTGAGGGCCATGGTCGTGAGGAGTTGTCCGAGCCGTTGGACTTGACCCGCACCCTGGGCTGGTTCACCAGTATGTTCCCGGTCAAGCTGACGCCCGCCGACGCGATTGCCGACTCGATCAAACAGATCAAGGAGCAACTGCGTGCGGTTCCGGATCGCGGGATCGGCTTTGGCCTGTTGCGTTACCTGGGCGACGAGCCGACGCGCCAGGCCCTGAGTCAACAGGCAGTGCCGCGCATTACCTTCAACTACCTGGGGCAGTTCGACGGCAGTTTCGATGCCGAGGACGCTGGGCTGTTTGTCCCGGCCATTGAAGCCAAAGGCGCCGAGCACAGCCCGCTGGCGTCATTGGGCAACTGGTTGTCGCTCAATGGCCAAGTGTATGGCGGTGAGCTGAGCCTGGGTTGGACCTTCAGTGAGCAGATGTTCAGTGAACCGGTGATCCAGCGCCTGGCCGATGAATACGCCCGGGAGCTTAAGCAACTGATCGAGCATTGTTGCCAGCCGCAGCATCGTGGGCTGACACCGTCGGACTTCCCGCTGGCGAACCTGAGCCAGCAGCAACTGGACGCGTTGCCGGTCAGCGCCGATGCGATGGAGGATGTGTACGCGTTGTCGCCGATGCAGCGCGGCATGTTGTTCCATGCCTTGTATGAACCACAGGGCGGCAGCTACACCAACCAGGTCCGGCTGGATGTCGAGGGCCTTGATCCGCAGCGTTTCAAGGCGGCCTGGCAAGCCACGATGGATGCCCGCGATGTGTTGCGCACCCGCTTTATCTGGCAGGGCAGCCTGGAGCAACCGGTGCAGGTGGTTCACCCACACGTCAGCGTGCCGTTCACGATAGTGGACTGGCAAGGGCGTGCCGACCTCGAAGCCGCACTGGATGCCCGGGCCTTGGCCGAGCTGGCACAGGGCTTTGATTTGTCGCAGGCGCCGCTGTTGCGCCTGGTGCTGGTACGCGTCGATGCACAGCGTTATCACTTGATCTATACCAACCACCATATCCTTATGGACGGCTGGAGTGCCTCGCAGTTGATGGGGGAGGTGCTGCAGCGCTACAGCGGTGAAGCGCTGGCGTTGAATGCCGGCCGCTATCGTGACTACATTCAGTGGCTGCAACGCCAGGATGCCGAGGCCAGCGAGCGCTTCTGGAAAGAGCAACTGCTGGCGCTCAATGAGCCGACCCACCTGGCCCGTGCGATCGCATACGCGCCGGTTGCCGGTGTGCAGACGCTTTATGGCGAGCAACGCCAAGTTTTGGACGAGCCCACCACCCAGCGTCTGCGCAGTCTGGCCCAGGCTCACAAAGTCACCCTTAACACCCTGGTCCAGGCGGCCTGGCTGTTGCTGCTCAAGCGTTATACCGGGCAAGCGAGCGTGGCGTTCGGGGCCACCGTGTCCGGGCGCCCAGCGGACCTCAAGGGCGTCGAACAACAGATCGGGCTGTTCATCAACACGCTGCCGGTGATTGCCAGCCCACAACCCGAGCAAAGCCTGGAGAGCTGGTTGCACAGTGTGCAGCAGTTGAACCTGCGCCTGCGTGAGTACGAATACACGCCGCTGTTCGACATTCAGCGTTGGGCAGGGCAAGACGGTGGTGACCTGTTCGACAGCCTGTTGGTGTTCGAGAACTACCCGGTGTCTGCGGTGCTGGAGCAGGAAGCGCCGCAGGAACTGGTGTTCAAGAACGTCAGTTATTTCGAGCGGACCAACTACCCGTTGACCGTGATGATTGGCGTCGGTCAGACCCTGGCGTTCAACTTCAGTTACCAGTGTGCGCATTTCGCGGCTTCGAGCATTGCTCAGGTGAGCGAACAACTGCTGGCGGTGCTTGAGCAGATGCTTGAGGTGGCAGCGGACAGTCCGCTGGGCGAGCTCAAGTTGTTTGCGGCCAGCCAGCAGCAAATGCTGCATGACTGGAACCGCAGCGCCGTGGCCTACCCGGCCGGGCAGTGCATCCAGCAGTTGATCGAGGAACAGGCGGCGCGTACCCCGCAAGCGCTGGCGCTGGTATTTGCCGAGCAAGCACTGAGCTACGCCGAACTCAACGCCCGGGCCAACCAGTGGGCACACCGCCTGATGGAGCTGGGCGTCGGCCCGGATGTGCTGGTGGGCGTGGCGCTCGAGCGTTCGCTGGACATGGTCATCGGCCTGCTGGCGGTGCTCAAGGCCGGTGGCGCCTATGTGCCGCTGGACCCGGAGTACCCGCAGGATCGCCTGACCTACATGATCGAAGACAGCGGCCTCACGCTGCTGCTGAGCCAGGCCCATTTGGCCTTGCCGACCCAGGCTGATGTGCAGGTATTGGATTTGGGCCAGGCCCTGGACGGCTACAGCACGGCAAACCCACAGGTTGCGCTGGACCCGGAAAACCTCGCCTATGCGATCTACACCTCCGGCTCCACCGGCAAGCCCAAGGGCGTGATGGTGCGCCATGGCGCGCTGACCAACTTCATCGTCAGCATGGCCGCCGCGCCGGGGATCGCTGCGCCGGATCGCCTGCTGTCGCTGACCACGTTCTCCTTCGATATCTTCGGCCTGGAGTTGTACGCGCCGTTGATGGTCGGCGCACGGGTGGTGCTGGCCAGCCAGGACACCCAGCGTGATCCCGAATTGATTCTGCAACAGGTGCAAGAGCAGGGCATCACGCTGCTGCAAGCCACGCCCTCGACCTGGCGCATGTTGCTGGAAAGCCCCAACGCGGGCGTCCTGGCGGGCCGGCGCTTGCTGTGTGGCGGTGAAGCGCTGGCCGATGAGTTGGCGCAGCGCATGACGGCCCTGGGGGCCGAGACCTGGAACCTGTATGGCCCGACCGAGACCACCATTTGGTCGGCCTTGCAGCCGTTGACGGGCGAGCACAGCCAGCCGTACCTGGGCAAGGCAATCAATAACACGTCGTTGTATATCCTCGGTGAGGACCTGTCGGCCAACCCGGTGGGGGTGGCCGGCGAGTTGCTGATCGGTGGCGATGGCCTGGCGCGCGGCTACTTCGAGCGCCCGGGGCTGACCGCCGAGCGTTTCCTGCCCAACCCCTATGGCGAACCGGGCGGGCGCTTCTACCGCACCGGCGACCTGGCGCGCTACCGCGCAGACGGGGTGATCGACTACATCAGCCGGATCGACCATCAGGTGAAGATCCGTGGTTTCCGCATCGAGTTGGGAGAGATCGAAGCGCGTCTGCTGGAGCAAACCAGCGTCGTCGAGGCCGTGGTGGTGGCTGTTCCCGGACCCACCGGGCCGCGCCTGGTCGGTTATGTGGTGCCTCAAGACCGCTGGCTGCTGGCGGCCGAACAACCGCGCCAGGCGGATTTCGTCAGCCAGCTGAGCGAGCAATTGAGCATCCACCTGGCCGATTACATGGTGCCGTCTGCCCTGGTATTGCTTGAGCGCATGCCGTTGACCCCCAACGGCAAGCTGGACCGCAAGGCCCTGCCGGTGCCGGACCAGGCATTGGCCCAACCGGCGTTCGTCGCGCCCGGCAGCGAGGTCGAACGTCTGCTGGCCGAGATCTGGCAAGGTGTGCTGGGGGTTCGTCAGGTTGGGGTGAGCGATAACTTCTTTGCCCTGGGGGGCGACTCCATCAGCTCGATCCAGGTGGTCAGCCGTGCCCGTCAGGCGGGCCTGGCGCTGAGCCCCCGGGATATTTTCCAGCACCGTAGCATCGAGGCCCTGGCCCGGCATATCCGCTGGGCTGTACCGGCGATTGCGGCTGATAGCACCTTTAGCGAACAACCGTTGCATGGGCTCAGCGATGAACAGTTGCAGGGTCTTGGGTTGCCTCTGGAGCGTATCGAACAGCTGTATCCCTTGTCGCCCATGCAGCAGGGTATGTTGTTCCTCGGGCTGAATGCGCCGGATGCCGAGCTCTACATCAACCAGTTGAGCATTCCGGTGCAGGGCCTGGATGTCGAGCGCTTCAAACGCGCCTGGGGCGCGGCTTGCGAGCGGCATGCCATTTTGCGCACCGGCTTTGTCTGGCAAGGCCTGGAGCAGCCGTTGCAATTTGTCATGGCGCGTCTTGAGCTGCCATTGGTCGAGTTGGACCTGCAAGGCGCCAACGATTTGCCCCAACGCCTGGAGCAACTGGCCCGCGATGAGCGTGAACGGGGCTTCGATCTGGAGCGCCCGCCGTTGCAGCGCATTGTCCTGGCACGGCTGGGGCCCGACAGCTACCAGATGGTCTGGACCTATCACCACTTGCTGATCGACGGCTGGAGCGTGTCGCAACTGCTGGGAGAGATCCTGCAGCACTACTCGGGCGCAGCGTTGCCGGAGCCTGTGGCCTATCGCAATTACATCGCCTGGCTGCGCCAGCAAGACCCACAGGCCAGCCAGGCGTTCTGGAGCCAGCAGTTGGCACGCCTGGACGCGCCGACCTACCTGGCCAATGCGTTTGCGACCGGGCAACGCGGCGACGGCCATCATGCGTTGTACAGCCGCTTGGGCGAGGCCGCGACCGAACGCTTGAAAGGTTTTGCGCAAGCCCAGCACGTCACGCTCAATACCCTGGTGCAAGCGGCCTGGCTGATCTTGCTCAGTCGCTACAGCGGCCAGAGCAGCGTGGCGTTCGGTGCCACGGTTGCCGGGCGTCCGGCTGAGCTGGCCGATTCCGAACGCATGCTGGGGTTGTTCATCAACACCCTGCCGGTGATTCAAGTGATCGATCCTGCGCGCCCATTGGGTGACTGGCTACGCGAGATCCAGGATTACAACCTGCAACTGCGCGAACGCGAGTACACGCCGCTGTCCGATGTACAACGCTGGGCCGGGCGCAGTGGCCAGGCCTTGTTCGACAGCATTATCGTGTTTGAAAACCACCCGGTCGACCAGGCCCTCAATGCGGTCGAGGATCCACGCCTGCGCTTTGGCGAGACCGGCAGCTACGGGCGCACTGACATTCCGATGGACCTGATGGTGACGCTCGAAGACGGCCTGGTCATCGAGTACATGTACTTGCAGGCGCATTTCGACGAAGCTTCGGTGCAGAGCATTCGCCGCAACATGGAAGGGCTGCTGGAACAACTGGCGAGCAATGCGCATCAGCTGTTGGGCACTCTCGGTCTGCCTGAGGCACTGACTGGCGAGGCGCAGCCGGTGGCGGCCGGATTCGATGGCCTGTATGTGCACCAGCGTATTGCCCGGCATGCCGCCCGTGCGCCGCAGCAACCTGCCGTGTTGTTTGGCGAGACCGTGTGCGGCTATGCCGAACTGGACGCCGCCGCCAACCGCCTGGCGCACCTGTTGGTCGCCGAAGGCGTGGGGCCGGAGGTGCGAGTGGGGGTGGCCATGCCACGCGGCGAATCGCTGATCGTGGCCTTGCTCGCGGTCTTCAAGGCCGGTGGCGCCTATGTGCCGCTGGACACCGGCTACCCCAAGGAGCGTCTGGCCTACCTGATGGAAGACTCCGGGATTGCCTTGCTGCTGACCGACACCGCGTTGCGCCAGACGCTGCCGGTATTGGCCCATGTGCGGGTGCTGGAACTCGATCGACTGGACCTCGCCGACCGGCCCGCGACAGACCCGCAAGTGCCGCTGCACGCGCAAAACCTGGCCTACGTGATCTACACCTCGGGGTCTACCGGCCTGCCCAAAGGCGTGGCAGTGGCCCATGGTCCGCTGGCCATGCATTGCCGGGCGATTGGCGAGCGCTACAGCATGGGGCCTGAAGACTGCGAATTGCTGTTTATGTCCTTTGCCTTCGACGGTGCCCATGAGCGCTGGCTGACCACGCTGACGCACGGCGGGCGCCTGTTGATTCGCGATGACAACCTGTGGACGCCGGAACAGACCTTTGCGGCCTTGCACCAGCATCGCGTGAGTGTCGCGGCGTTCCCGCCGGTGTACCTGCAACAGTTGGCCGAGCATGCCGAGCGTGAAGGCAACCCGCCGGCGGTGCGTATCTATTGCTTTGGCGGGGATGCGGTGCCGCAGGCCAGCCTGGCCCTGGCACAGCGGGCCTTGCAACCGCAGTTCATCATCAACGGCTATGGCCCGACCGAAACCGTGGTCACGCCGCTGATCTGGAAGGCGGGGCCCGACGACACCTGCGGGGCGGCTTACGCGCCCATTGGCAGCAAGGTCGGTGCGCGCAGCACCTATGTCCTGGACAGCGACCTGAACCCCTTGCCCAAAGGCGCCGCGGGTGAGTTGTACCTGGGGGGCTACGGCATGGCCCGGGGTTACCTGGACCGTGCGGGGCTGACGGCCGAACGTTTTGTAGTGGACCCGTTCAGCCTCGACGGTGGGCGCTTGTACCGTACCGGTGACCTGGTGCGCGAACGCCAGGATGGGGTCTTCGATTATCTGGGGCGTATCGACAACCAGGTGAAGATCCGTGGGTTCCGTATCGAGCTGGGCGAAATCGAATCGCGCCTCAAGGGCTGTGCCGGGGTGCGGGACGCCGTCGTCGTCGCCCGTGAGGGTGGCAGCGGCAAGCAACTGGTCGGCTATGTGGTGCCCCAGGACATGCAGGGCGACCGCAACTGGTGCGAGCACCTGCGCGAACAACTGCGGGGCGAGTTGCCGGACTACATGGTGCCGGCGCACATGATGGTGCTGGCGCGTATGCCGCTGACCCCCAATGGCAAGCTCGACCGCAAAGGCCTGCCAGACCCCGATATCAACCAGCAGCAACGCGGCTATGTCGCGCCGCGCACCGAGCTGGAGACAGACCTGGCGCAGATCTGGCAGAACGTACTCAAAGTCGAGCAGGTCGGCCTGACGGACAACTTCTTCGAGCTGGGTGGCGACTCGATCCTCAGCCTGCAAGTGGTGGCCAAGGCGCGTGCGCTGAAGGTGCATGGCTTCAGTCTGAAACTGCGCGACCTGATGCAGAAACCGACGATTGCTGAACTGACCGGCAGCGCTGAGGCGCCTGAGGCGAAACCGACGTCAATGCTGACGATGAATCAGGCGGGGACGCAACTGGCCCCTTTGTTCTGTGTACACGCCGGCTTTGGCACGGTATTCGACTACGAGCCCGTAGCGCGGCTGTTGGCCGGGCGCCGCTCGGTGCAGGCGATTCAGTGCCGCATGCTGCTTGACGCCCACTGGCAGGAGCAGTCGCTGGAGCACATGGCCGTGGCTTACGTCGCTGACTTGCGCACACGACAACCCGAGGGGCCTTACCATTTGCTGGGCTGGTCCCTGGGCGGCACGCTGGCCATATTGATGGCGGCGGAGCTGGAGCGCCAGGGCCAGCAGGTCGAGTTCCTTGGCCTGATGGACAGTTTCGTTCCGGGCACCGAGCCCGGTGCGCAGAGGGATGAGGGGCTGGAGGATCTGCACGCGTTTATCCAGGTGATGATGCCTGGCGTGCAGGCGACCCTGCCGCTGACCCTGGATGAAAGCCCGGCGGGCTTGCGTCAACTGTTCGCCGGCTTACTCGCGCAGCAGACGGTCGCCGTAGGCTCGCTGTCCCAGGTGTTGGGGGCGGATGAGCTGGGGCATATCTTCAGCGTGGCTCGGCGTCTCAAGTGTTTGTCCCAGGCATTGGTCCGGTGCCCGCCGATCCAGGCGACGCCTCATTGTTGGTGGGCCGCAGGCCATGAAGCGGCGGCCCAGGCGTTGAGCCTGCAAATAGGCCAGGACGCTGGCGGTCCGAGCTTGCCTTGCGGGCATTTTGAAGTGCCTCGCAATCCGCGTTTCCTTGAGAGCCTGGATCAGGCCCTTACCCGGTTGCTGAACCCCATCAGCGCTTGAACCTGAACCTGGCCGGGCGCATCGCCTGGCCAGTATGGAGTTGTTTCATGTCGTTAAACCCTGATATTGCTGCCTTCCTTGAATTGGTCGGTGCCGGTCGTGACAGCGGCAAGCGCACGGCCATGCATCAGTTGAGCCCACAAGCCGCCCGTGAACAGTTTGATCAATCCTCCCAGTTGATGATGGCTGACTGCGAGGAGTTGCCACGGGTTGAAAACCTGTCGATAACGGTACGTGACGGCAGCCACCTGCACGCGCGCCTGTACAGCGCCGCGCTGCCTGGCGCCAGCAGTGGTGCGGTGTTGTATTTCCATGGGGGCGGTTATGTGGTCGGCAGCCTCGACTCACACGATGCGCTGTGTCGTGCGCTGGCGGCGCGGGCCGGTTGCGTGGTGATTGCCGTGGGTTATCGACTGGCCCCGGAGTGGGTGTTTCCCACGGCGGTCCACGATGCCCAGGACGCCTGGCACTGGCTGTTGCAGGAAGCTGAGGCCCTGGGTATCGATCCGACGCGCCTGGCCGTGGCCGGTGACAGTGTCGGCGCCAGCCTGGCCACGGTGTTGTGCAATCAGTTGGCGGTTGACCCGTGCCAGGCCCAGCCGTGTTTGCAGGTGTTGATCTACCCGGTGACCGATGCCAGCCGCCCGACCGCTTCGCAGCAGCGTTATGGCTCGGGCTATCTTTTGGAAAAGGACACGCTGAGCTGGTTCTATGAGCATTACGCTGGCGAGCCCAGTGACCGCCTGGATCCGCGCTTTTCACCGCTGTTGGCGCAGATTGCGCCGAACGTGGCGCCGGTGTTGCTGGCGGTGGCCGAGTGCGATCCGCTGCATGACGAAGGGGTGGCCTATGCCGCTCACTTGCAAGCGGCGGGCGTGGCGGTGGATATGAAGCTTTATGCGGGCATGACCCATGATTTTATGCGGATGGGGGCGATTGTCGACGAGGCTGAAGAGGCGCTGGAGTGGATCGCCGATGCGTTGCGGGTGGCTTTCGCGCGCCACTGACCGCCCGGCTCAAGCGTAGGCGCCGGCAAGCCGGCGCCTACCGTGCCTGCCAGCCCCCGCCCAGGGCCTTGTACAACGCCACACTGGCCTCCAGCCGTGCCTGGCGCAGTTGCACGTTCAGGTCCTGGGCGGCATAGAGCGTGCGTTGGGTTTCCAGTACCGTCAGCAAGTCTTCCGCGCCGGCCTCATAGCGGCTCTGGGCGAGGCGGAAGGCGGTCTGCGCCTGGCTCAACTCCTCACGCTGCCACTGGCGTTGTTCGTCGAGCTGGTGAATGCTGTTCAGGGCCTTTTCCACATCGGCAAAGCCATTGATGATCGCCCCGCGATAGGTGTGCAGCAATTCTTCCTGGCGTGCCGTAGCCCTGTCGCGTTCGGCGCCGAGGCGACCGTTGTTGAAGATCGGCGCGACCAGCCCGCCCGTAAGGCTGTAGAGCGGGTTGCGCAGTATATCGGCCGCGCGATTGGCGCCGGAGCTGAGGTTGGCGGTCAGGGTGACCGTGGGCAGCATGGCGGCGCGGGCGACGATGATGTCGGCCTGGGCCGCCGCCAGTTGCGCTTCGGCGCTGGCGATGTCCGGGCGGCGGCTGAGCAGATCGCTGGGCACTCCGGCAGCAATGCTGGGCCAGCGCAGCTGGTCAAAGGATTGATCGGTAAATTGCAGGGCCTGTACCGGTTGGCCGAGCAGGGCTGCCAGGCTGATCCGGGCGGCTTCGGTGCGTTGGCGCACTTGCGGTAGCTGGCGTTGCTGCGCGGCGACCAGGCTCTTTTGCTGCGCCAGTTCCAGCGGGGTGGCAGAGCCGGCGTCATGGCGGGTCTGCACCAGTTTGAGGACGCTTTGCGCATTGGCCAGGTTCAGCTCGGCGATACGCTGTTGTTCATGCAGTGCCAGCAGTTGGGTGTAGGTCGTGGCCACGCCGCTGAGCAGGGTCAACTCCACCGTGGCGCGGTCGAATTCGCTGGCGCGCACGGCCAGTTGCGCGCTGTCGCGTGCAGCACGCTTGCCGCCCCAGAAGTCGATTTCGTAGGTGGCGGTGAGGTTCGTACTGAAGTAGTCCACCGCGTCGTTGTTGCTGCTTTGCAGTTGATTGTTGCCCGTGCCCCGCAGCTGTTTCTGCCGGTTGGCGCTGAGCCCGCCCGTGAGTGCGGGCAGCAAGGGCGCGCCGGCGACCACTGCGCTGGCCTGGGCCTGGCGTACCCGGGCCATGGCGCTGGCCAGGTCATGGCTGGTGCTGCGGGCCTGTTCGATCAGTTGGTTGAGCGGTGGGCTGGCAAATGCCGTCCACCATTGCCGGTTGACGTGCACAAGGGCGGCGTCGCTCGCGGTGTTCCAGGCGGCAGGTGCTTGCAGGCCGCTGTCCGGGCGCGGCGCCGGGCTGCTGCACGCGGCCAGCAGCAGGCTGGCGGCGATAAGGGTCAACTGCGCTTTCATAGGGCGATCATTCACTGGTAAGGGCCGTGACCGGGTCGAGCCGGGCTGCTTTGCGGGCCGGCATAAAGCCGAAGATGACACCGGTGACCAGTGCACAGGCGAAGGCGCCAAGGGCGGCTGGCAGCGAAAAGGCGACCGCCACGCTGCTGAGGAGCAATGCGCCGCCGACCAGCAGAGCCAGGCCGATCCCGGCCACCCCGCCGACCACCGTGAGCATCACGGCCTCGGTGAGGAACTGGCGCAGGATGTCCCGTTGCCGGGCGCCGGTGGCCATGCGGATGCCGATTTCCCGGGTCCTCTCGCGCACGGTCATCAGCATGATATTCATCACCCCGATGCCGCCCACCAGCAGCGAGATGGCGGCAATCGAGCCGAGCATCAGCGACAGGGTGTTCTGGGTGCGGGCCTCGGCCTGGATCATCGCGGCGTTGTTGGTCAGTTCAAAGTCCCGCTTGCCGTTGTGCAGGCGCAGCAGCAACTGGTCGATGGCTTTTTCGGCCTCATGGACCTTGCGCGCATCGGCGGCGGCAATCACCACGTATTCAGGGTTATAGCTGCCGAACAGGCGGATACTCGCGGCGGAGTAGGGGATGGCGACACGGTCGTCGCTGTCCTTGTCGCCGGAGCTGGCGCCTTTTTCGGCGAGTACGCCGATCACCTGGAACGGCACGTTTTCGATCAGGATGTATTGGCCGATGGGGCTCGGCAGGTCCTTGAGCAGCTTGTCACGCACCCGTTTGCCAATCACCGCGACGGTGGCGGCGGCGCGCTCGTCCGCTTCGGTGAAGTAGCTGCCCTCGACCACCGGCCAGTTGAAGATCGCTGGAAAGTTGGTGTCATTGCCGCCCACGTAAGCCATATGGTCCACATTGCCAAAACGCACCCCGGCTTCCGCGCCATTGACCGGCATGATGCGCTTGACCTGGGGCAGGGCGGCCATGGCCGCGACGTCGCTCATGGTGATAATCCCGGGCGGCGTACGTGGGTTGGGCGCCGAGCCGCTGACATACAGGATGTTGGAGCCAAAGGCGCCCATCTGCGCCATGACCTGGCGTTTGCTGCCTTCGCCCACGGCCAGCATCACCACCACCGAGGCCACACCGATAATGATCCCCAGCAGGGTCAGGGCGGTGCGGAAACGGTTGATCCACATCACCCGCCAGGCCGCCTGCACCGCGTCCAGCAATTCGGCTTTCCAGGCGCCGTTGTGTTCGGCGCCATCGGCCAGGCGCTGGCGCAAGTCCACCGCCTGCAACGCCTTGGGGTTGGGCGCGGCGGTGGATAAGGCGCAGGCATTGGGCGTGTCGCTGATGATCAGGCCGTCGCGGATCTCGATGATGCGCTTGGCCCTGGCCGCCACTTCGCGGTCGTGGGTGATCAGGATCACCACATGGCCCTGGCTGGCCAGTTCATCGAGCAGGCTCATGACCTCGGCGCCGCTGTGGCTGTCGAGCGCGCCGGTGGGTTCGTCGGCGAGGATGATATGGCCGCCGTTCATCAGGGCGCGGGCAATCGACACCCGTTGCTGCTGGCCGCCGGACAGTTGGTGCGGGCGGTTTTCGGTACGTCCGGCCAACCCCAGGCGGGTCAGCAGGGCGGCGGCGCGGGCGTGGCGTTCAGCGGCGGGCGTACCGGCATAAATCGCCGGCATCTCGACGTTTTCCTGGGCCGAGCCGGACGGGATCAGGTGATAGCCCTGGAATACAAAGCCAAAGGCCTCGCGGCGCAGCCAGGCCAGCTCATCGGTGTCCAGTTGGGCGACGTTTTCCCCGGCGAACAGGTATTGGCCGACGGTGGGCCGGTCAAGGCAACCGAGGATATTCATCAAGGTGGACTTGCCGGAACCGGACGCGCCGACAATCGCCACGAATTCCCCGGCATGGATCGACAGGTCGATCCCGCGCAGCACATCGACCTGGGGCGCATCGCCGCCGCCATAGGATTTACGGATGTCGCGCAGTTCGATCAGTGGCGTCAACATTCAACCTCCGCTGCTGTCGGCGGGGCCGATCAGCAGGTGGTCGCCTTCATTGAGGCCGTCAAGGATCTGGATGCGCAGGCGATCGCTGATGCCCACCCGTACTTCGCGGTCTTCGATACGTCCATCCTTGGCCACCACCCGCGCCAGTTGGGTGTCGGGGCGGGTGCTGCCTTGCAGGGCCGCGACCGGCGCGGTCAGCACATTGATGGCTTGGCTGGCGACGAAGAACACCTGGGCGGTCATTTCCGCCATCAGCGCATTGTCGGCGTTATCCACATCCAGCAGCACGGTGTAGAGCACTACGCGGCCGCTGCCGCTCTTGTTTGAGCTGCTGGGGCTGCCGCCGCCCTGGCTGGTTTCGTTGAGGGGCTTGGGCGGCACCGGGAGGATCTGGCGCACAGTGCTGGTCCAGCGCCGGTTGCCGCCGCTCAGGGTGGTGAAATAGGCCTGCATGCCCGGTTTGACATGGCCAATATCGGCCTCCGAGACTTCCGCCCAGACGGTCATCGGCGACAGGTTGGCAATGCGCAAAATCAGCGGCGTCTGTTGCTGGCTGTTGAGGGTCTGGCCTTCGCGGGCATCCACGGCCACCACCGTGCCGGAGATCGGCGCATAGATGCGCGTGTAGCCCAGTTCGGCCTGGTCCACCCGCAACGTGGCCTGGGCCTGGCTGATCTGGGCCTTGAACATATTGATGCGCGCTTGGGTGGCGTCCAGTTCGGCCTGGGCGGTCTGCACGTCTTCATCGCGGGTGGCGCCGCCGGCGGCCAGGCGTTGCTGGCGCTGGTACTTCTGCTGGGCCAGGCGGTGTTGCGCGTGCTGCTCTTGCAGTTGCGCCTGCAGATTGGCGATGGAGTAACGGGTGGCGTCGAGCTTGGCTTGTTGGGTGGCAGGGTCGATCTCTACCAGCAGGTCGCCTTCCTTGACCTGGGCGCCGGCCTCGACGTGAATCTTGCGGATCTGCCCGGAGGCCTGCGCGCCCACATCGACGTAACGCCGCGGTTGCAGGGTGCCAAGGGCCGTCACGCTGCTCTCGATATCGCCCCGGTGCACTTGCAGCGTGGCAAATTTATCCCGGCCAGGCGGGATCAGTTGCCAGGCGGCAAAGGCCGCCACGGGGATCAGGCAAAGTGCTGCCAGCAGAGCGCGCCGGGTGTGTCGAGGACGGTTCATGCACGGGTTCCAGCCAGGAAAGTTCGGACCGCGGCTCAATCGCCCAGACGGGGGCAGCGACAGGCGCGGGAAGCTGTCAGGTAAACGAGGGATTTGCCCTGAAATTTAAGTGCTTACATACGCCGTTACAGCTGGGCGAAACGCCAGTACCCGAGAACGTATACAAGGCTCGTTTAAAGCTATATGAGAATTATTCTAAATTAGATGGGTTCAAACTGCCATTACTGCATTGCCGCATCAGTTGCCGCCGCGCCTGCCAGAGTGAATCCAGCGCGGGCCTTAAATTTTTTTTCATTGTCCTCGTTTCCTATCAACACATGGCCTGTTGTTCAGCAGGTCGCCCAGGCTTTCCCGCCCCACTGCCACGGGGCTTATCCAGAGGACACTGGAATGACACAGGCAATTGCATCGCCCGCGGTTCACGACCTGATCGGCATTGGTTTCGGTCCCTCGAACCTGGCGCTGGCCATCGCCCTGCAAGAGCGCGAGAAAGCCCAGGGCAAGCTCGATGTGCTGTTTCTCGACAAGCAGGCCGACTACCGCTGGCACGGCAATACCCTGGTGAGCCAGAGCGAGCTGCAGATTTCCTTCCTCAAGGACCTGGTGACCCTGCGCAACCCCACCAGCCCCTATTCCTTCGTCAATTACCTCAAGGCCCACGGGCGCCTGGTGGACTTTATCAACCTGGGCACCTTCTACCCGTGCCGCATGGAGTACAACGACTACTTGCGCTGGGTTGCCGGGCAATTTACCGAGCAGAGCCGCTATGGCGAGGAAGTGCTGGCCATCGAGCCGATCCTGCATCAGCAGCAGGTCGAGGCGCTGCGGGTGATCTCCCGCGATGCCCACGGCGAGCAACTGGTGCGCACCGCGCGCTCGGTGGTGGTCAGCGCCGGTGGCACGCCACGGATTCCCGAGGCGTTCAAGGCGCTCAAGGAGGACGGGCGGGTGTTCCACCATTCCCAGTACCTGGCGCGCATGGCCCAGCAGCCGTGTCTGGAAGGCAAGCCGATGCGCATTGCAATCATCGGCGGCGGGCAGAGCGCGGCCGAGGCGTTTATCGATCTGAATGACAGCTTCCCCTCGGTGCAGGTGGATATCATCCTGCGCGGCTCGGCCCTCAAGCCTGCCGATGACAGCCCGTTCGTCAACGAAGTGTTCTCCCCGGAGTTCACCGACCTGGTGTTCCAGCAGCCCAGCAGCGAGCGCGAGCGCTTGGTCAACGAGTACCACAACACCAACTATTCGGTGGTGGACCTGGACCTGATCGAGCGCATCTACGGGATCTTTTACCGCCAGAAAGTCTCCGGCATCGCCCGCCATGCATTCCGCACCCTGACCACCGTGGAAAAAGCCAGCGCCGGGCCCCTGGGCATCGAGCTGCTGGTGCGTCACAACGCCACCGGTGAAACCGTGCTCAACCACTACGATGCGGTGGTCCTGGCCACCGGCTATGAGCGCCAGATGCATCGCCAGTTGCTGGCGCCGCTGGAGGCCTATATGGGGGACTTTGACGTGAGCCGCGATTACCGCGTGGTTACCGACGAGCGCTGCAAGGCCGGTATCTACATGCAGGGCTTCAGCCAGGCCAGCCATGGCTTGAGCGATACCTTGCTGTCGATCCTGCCGATTCGCGCCGATGAGATTGCCGCGTCGCTGCATGAGCATGACCGACGCCTGGGCCAGGGGCGCTCGGTGCGTGACCGGCTGCTGGCCACCGCCAGCTGACAGCGGCCGCTCCCGCGCCTGCGGGAGCGACCCTGGCTGAACCCTTGCTGAAGAACCCGCCGATTCGCTGCTCTGTCACTTTCTTCCTTCAGACTGCGGGCGTAAGCTGCGCCGGTTTTCAACCATAGCGCAGACCTTCGTGAACAGACTTTCGAGTGACAGTTGTCGACCAGGCTTGGCCAGCTGACGCGCATTTGCATGCCGTTGTCTCGCCGATAAAGCGAGAAGCGGTATTGGGGTAGCGAACCGTCCTGGTGGCTGCCTGATCCCCCTTTTTTTCGATGCTGATTCTGCGGGCAATCAAAGGGAGATTTATCATGCAGGCCCTCAACAATATCAATCTGGATTCCTTGATCGACACTCTGGTCAGCCTCAGTGCGGCCTTTATTCTCGGTGGCCTGATCGGCTTTGAACGCCAGTTCCGCCAGCGCACGGCAGGGCTACGCACCAACGTGCTGGTGGCGGTGGGGGCCGCCATTTTTGTCGATATGGCCAATCGCCTCGGTGGTGCCGAAGGCGCCGTGCGGGTGGTGGCGTATGTGGTGTCCGGCATTGGCTTTCTCGGTGCCGGGGTGATCATGCGTGAGGAGGGCAATGTACGCGGGCTCAATACCGCCGCCACGTTGTGGACCTCCGCGGCAGTGGGCGCCTGTGCCGGTGCCGACCTGATCATCGAGGCGCTCCTGGGCACCTTGTTTGTGCTGGCGGCCAACACCTTGCTGCGGCCGATCGTCAATAACATCAACCGCCAGCCCCTGGACGTGGTGTCGGCCGAGGTGACCAATATCCTTTACGTGATCGCCCGGCGTACCCAGCAGCAGGCGGTGATGGCCTTGTTGGAATCGGAGTTGGCGCGCTGCAACTACCCGGCCAGTGATGTCGACGTACGGACCTTTGGCACTGAGGAGGTGGAGATCGAAGCCACGCTGGCCGCCAACTCGGTCGATGGTGACGAGTTGGACGCCCTGGTGGCGCGGATTTCCCGCTCGACCCTGGTGGTACAAGCCTTCTGGAGCCCCAGCACCACCGATTGAGGGGGCCTTTTTCCGGGCCGAAAAAAGCCGCCTCCTGTCATGGGAGGGCGGCTTTTTTGCTGTTTTTGACTACGCTTTAGTGAGGATAAGTCCTACAAGTGCGCCGGATTTTACCTTCAGGCGAAACATCATTGCGTTGTTAATGTTGAGCCGTTGCACCTAACCAAATTCCGTTGAAACGTTCTGTGTAGATAGCGCCGCTGGTCGGAACTGGCAATTCTCACAGGTACAGGGGTTTCGTGTGATGTGTAAGGGTATTGGCGCTCCTTAAATGAGTAGTCGCCAATGAAGCAACTAAACAGTCGTGGTGTTCTGCCAGGGAGTCGCATGAGCAAAGCGTTAATCGTGGATGATCATCCGTTCATTCGTGCAACTGTTAAATACTTGTTACGCCAAGAGGGCTTCGAGACGATTTTCGAGGCCGCCAACGGTGCTGATGCCTTACAGATCGCCAGGGAGGAACGACCAGACCTGGTCATTCTGGACCTGGCGATGCCCAAGCTGGGCGGGCTGGAGGTGATCAGCCGAATCAAGGCATTGGGCCTGCCTTGTAAAATCCTGGTCCTGACCTCTTATCTGGCGGTGTTTTTCTCGACGCGTTGCATGCGCGCCGGGGCGATGGGGTTTGTCGCGAAAACCGGTGAGCTGGATGAGCTGCAAAAAGCCATCAAGGCGGTCATGTCCAACTACAGCTGCTTCCCCAGCCTGCCCACCAGCTCCGTACGCAAGGACGACTTGCAAACCACGGAACAGCAACTGGTAGAGGCCCTGTCCGACCGCGAACTGATGGTCTTGCAGAAGCTGGCCCTGGGCCTGGGCAACAATGAAATCGCGAGGGACATGCTGTTGAGTCACAAGACCATCAGCACTTACAAGACCCGGTTGAAGGAGAAACTGCGTATGTCTTCAGTGGTGCACTTATCCAAGTTCGCCCATCGCAATCATTTGATCTGATATGTCGAGCACTTTGGGCAAATGGTTCGCGGCCTTTTGGCTGGCGAACCTGTCACTCACCGTCAACGTGGCTCTGGGCGAGCCACAGACTCTGCAACTGTTGGGGCATTCGAGGCTGGATGCCCCGCAGGTGAACCTCAATGAAGCGGACTGGCGCTGGCTACGCGAGCGCCGCACGCTGGTGATGGGGGTGTCGGCTCCCGACTATGCCCCCTTTGACCTGACGAACAACAACGACGATCTGGAAGGAATCACCGCCGATTATGCCGCGTTGATCGGCCAGGCGTTGAACGTCGCGATCCAGGTGCAGCGCTACGAGCATCGGGACGAGGTTATTGCGGCCCTCAAGCGCGGTGACGTGGACTTCCTCGGCACGGCCAATGGCTACGAGGCCGCGGACCGGCAGCTAAGGCTTTCGCATTCGTATGCCAACGACCAGCCGACCCTGGTGACGCGCGTTGATGACAGCCAGGCCCTGAGCGCGGAGCTTGCGGGCAAGCGCCTGGCCATGCTCTATCACTACATGCAGCCCGAGGCGGTAGCGGCCTATTACGCCAATGCTTCATTGCAGCTTTATTCGTCGACCTTCGAGGCGATTGGCGCCGTAGCCTTTGGCCAGGCGGACGTTTACCTGGGCGATGCGATCAGCACCAACTATCTGATCAACAAAAACCACCTCAATAATGTGCGCATGGCCGACTTTTCCAGCCTGGAGGTCAACCCTTTCGCGTTCGCTTTTACTGGGGATAATGTGCGGCTGCTGCGTATCTTCAATGCGGCGCTGGCAGTGATCCCGATCAACGAACAAATGGAGATCCTGCGCCGCTGGAGCGCCGGCAACCTGGGGATCGTTGGCCGCGAGCGCCTGCGCCTGAGTGCCAGTGAACAGCGCTGGCTGGACAAGCATCCGCGGATCAAGGTCACGGCGCTGGACAAGTTCATGCCCTTGTCATTTTTCAACGATCGAGGCCAATTGCAGGGCTTGAGTGCCGAGGTCCTGGCCCAGATCAGCTTGCGTACCGGCTTGAAGTTCGATGTGGTACGCGGCAATTCGCTGCCTCGTCAAGTCCAGCAGGTCAGCGAGGGCGAGGCGGATATGATCGCGCTCATTACGCCGAGCATGTCCCGGGAGGACAAGATCCGCTTTACCCGGCCGTACCTGAGCAACCCGTTCGTGCTGGTCACGCGCGACGATGACCGCAGCCCGGTCACCCTGGATGACATGGCGGGTAAGCGCCTGGCGGTCATCGGCCGCAGCGTGCAGCGGGAAATCATCAGCCGCGACTACCCCAAGATCGTGCTGGTGGACGTCGAGACCCCTGCGCAGGCCATGGCCCTGGTGGCCAGCGCGGGGGCCGACGCCTCGGTCAACGCACTGATCATTGCGCGCTACATGATCGCCCATCAATACCGTGACCGCCTGCGCATCACCAGTACGGTTGGCTCGCAGCCGGCACGACTGGCCTTTGGTGTGGGGCGCGGTCAACTGGAGTTGTTCTCGATCCTGGAAAAGGCGCTATTGAGCATCACGCCCCAGGAAATGGATGAGTTGACCAACCGCTGGCGCAGCGAGCTGGTGATCGACGACAGCTACTGGCTACGGCACCGCAACACGATTATCCAGGGGTTCTCCCTGGCCGCCGTGTTGTTGCTGATCACCCTGGGCTGGGCCATTTACCTGCGCAGCCTGATCCGCAAGCGGGCCCAGGCCGAGCGCGCCCTGAGCGACCAGATGCGCTTTATGAGCGTGTTGATCGACGGCACGCCGCACCCGATCTATGTGCGCGACCGCCTGGGCCGGTTGATGGCGTGCAACAGTGCCTACCTCAATGTGTTCGGCTTTCACCTCGAAGATGTGATCGGCAAGACCGTGGTCGAGACCGACACCGGCAATCAGCCCCAGTCCCAGTCCTACCATGAAGACTACATGCGCCTGATGGAGCGCGGCGAACCGCAGATTCATGACCGGGTGCTCAAGGTGCCGGGGGGCGCGACCCTGACCATCTACCACTGGATGCTGCCGTACCGCGATGCCAACGAAAAGGTCGTGGGCATGATTGCCGGCTGGGTGGATGTCAGCGAGCGCCAGCGTTTGCTGGGGCAATTGCAGGAGGCCAAGGAAGGGGCCGATGCGGCCAACCGTGCCAAGACCACCTTCCTGGCAACCATGAGCCATGAGATCCGCACGCCGATGAATGCGGTGATCGGCATGATCGAATTGGCCCTGAAAAATGCCGAGCAGGGGCGTATCGACCATGACGCCCTGGCGGTGGCCTCCGACGCTTCGCGGGGCATGCTGGAGTTGATCGGCGATATTCTCGACATTGCCCGGATCGAGTCTGGGCACTTGTCCCTGACCCTGGAACCCTCGAACCTGCGCGAGCTGCTGGCCTCGGTGGTGCGTATCTTCGGAGGGCTGGCGCGCACCAAGGGCCTGGTCTTGCAGGTGGACCTGGACCCGCTGGTCGATCGTCACGTTTTGATCGATCCGCTGCGCTTCAAGCAGGTGGTCTCCAACCTGTTGAGCAATGCCATCAAGTTTACGGCCCAGGGCCATGTGCGCTTGAGTGCCAGTGGGTCGCCCGCCGTTGCCAATGGCTACCTGAGCCTGCGGTTGGTGATAGAGGACAGCGGGGTCGGGATCAGCGTCGAGGACCAGATGCGCCTGTTCAACCCGTTTATTCAAGGGCGTAACACTGACCAGTCGGCGCGCAGTGGCTCGGGGCTGGGGCTGGTGATCAGCCGCAGCCTGTGTGAAATGATGGGCGGCCAGCTGAAATTGAGTAGCGTGCTGGGGCAGGGCACACGGGTCGAGGTCACACTGCCATTGGCGGTGGCCGCTTCGGCCAGTGCGCATTCCGAACCGGTTGCCCTGGAGGCGCCGCCGGCCCATGTATTGAATATCCTGGTGGTGGACGACTACCCGGCCAATCGTCAGTTGCTGACCCGGCAGCTGAGTTTCCTCGGGCACCGGATCACCACCGCCAACGATGGGGTGCAGGGCCTGGAATGCTGGCAGGCCGAGCGCTTTGACGGTGTGATCACCGACTGCAATATGCCGCTGAAAAACGGCTATGACCTGGCCCGGGACATTCGTGCCGATGAGCGCGCCCGTGGCTTGGCGCCCTGCCTGCTGCTGGGGTTTACCGCCAATGCCCAGCCGGAGGAAACCGAGCGTTGCCTGGCGGCGGGGATGGACGGCTGCCTGTTCAAACCCACCGGGCTTGAGGATCTGCATGCCGCGCTGGCCTCACGTACGGCCATGCCTTCGGTCAATGAGCTGGTGACGGCTGCCCCGGCCCCGGCGCTCGACTTGAGTCGTTTATTGAAGTTGACCGGCTCTGACACGGACGCCGTCAAGGAGTTGTTGGCGCAACTGCTCGACAGCCTCAGCGCCGATCGCACGCAACTACAGGCCTTGCTTGCAGAAAACGACTACGCCCACTTGCATGACCTGGCCCACAGGACCAAGGGCGGGGCGCGCCTGGTCGAGGCGCAGGTCTTGGTGAGCCACTGCGAAGCACTGGAGACGGCCTGTGAGCAACAGGATCCGGGGGCGTTGGGCTTGGCGGTGGCCGGTGTGCAAGAGGCCATTGATCAATTGCATCAGGCCCTGACGGACTATTGCAACCGGGTATAAGGGGAGAGGCTTGGGGAGGGTTTGGGAGAACTCCTACGTGTAGGGGGAACTACGCTGATTTTTTCGTCGAATTATGTCTGGAAGAGTAGGTCGCTCCTTCCTTCCACGAGCGCTGCCTGCTCAGGGACTTGCCATGCCAACCAAAGCACTGACGATCCTGATTGCCGATGAACAGCACCTGCAACGGTTACACATCGAAAAAATGCTCAACCAACTGGGCTACTACCGGATCGTCCCGGTGCAGACCTTCGAGGAAGTGCTGATCCTGACCGATATCCCTGCCCAGCCATTCGACGTGTTGATCATCAATGCAGGCCTGGCCGCCAACGGCGGTGGCGCGCTGGCGTTCCAGCAGCAACACCCGCAGGTGCGCCATGTGCTGGTGTATGACGACCAGGACCTGGGGCCGCCGACCTGCCTGGCGCCCCTGGCCCTGGTCCGTTTGCCGGGATCGCCCGACAGCATCACCCTGGAGCATTTCATGGACATCATCGACCCGCCGTCACCGGCCAGCGGTTTGCGGGTGTTGCCATGGCTGCGGGAGCTGGCACGCAGCCCGGCGGTCTAGCTCAGTCCCATTGCGGTGCAATGCCCTTGGGGCTGGTCAGGCAATGGCCTGGCCTGGGGGGGGGGGGGGGGGGGGGGGGGGGGGGGGGGGGGGGGGGGGGGGGGGGGGGGGGGGGGGGGGGGGGGGGGGGG